>JANXUL010000171.1 GCA_025356235.1 Bacteroidota bacterium | reverse complement strand
GCGGCAGCTACCGTAACAGCTACTGATAATTGTACCACTTCAGTTCCAACATTTACTGAAACAAGAACTAATGGTAATTGTGCAAACAATTATACATTAACCAGGACATGGTCAACAACAGATGCATCAGGCAATAAATCGACGCAGTCACAAGTGATTACGGTTCAGGATACCAAAGCACCATTGTTAAGTAATGCGCCGGATAACATTACCGTAGAGTGTAATGCAGTACCAACAGCAGCAATATTGACTGCCACGGATAATTGCTCCACTCCAACGGTTGTTTATACACAAACCAGCACCCAGAATGCAAATGCCAACACCGCGGGCTATTACAACTATACACTAACCCGTACATGGACAGCAACCGATGCATGTGGGAATGCTTCGAGTAAAACACAGGTAATTACTGTTCAGGATAAAACAAAACCTGTGGTTGTTACATGCCCGTCAAGCGTTACCCAGTGTAATGATCTGGCAGGTAATATCCGGAGTTTCACATTTGTAGCAACGGATAATTGCGGCCCCACAACGGCTACCTATTCAATTACGGCGCCAAACGGATCAGTTGTAAATGGTACGGGAAATACCATTACCACAGGATTTGCGATCGGCACCACTACGGTCAACTGGACGGTAAAAGATGTATCGGGTAACACGTCCACCTGTAGTAATACAGTGGTGGTGAGACAACTGCCTGATTATACTATCAGCTCAGTTCCGACAAACAATACTAATACTTATACCGGCGGTAATAACAGTAACCTGTATTTGGGATATGGCGCACAAAGCACAAAACTCCAGATAAACCACAATGCGGTTGCCGGAAATGAGTTGCTGACCTACACCTATAGCTGGAGCGGCAGCCTTAATGGAACCAGTATGCTGAGCAGTACAACCAGTGCAGCCCCGGTATTTACGCCTACAACAGCAGGTTACTTTACATTTACGGTGGTTGTCACCAATAACCTGGGTTGCAGTACAACACGTACCATCAATATCTGCGTAACAGATATCAGGGTAGCGGGCACCAACGGTTCAAAAGTATATGTTTGCCATTTACCTCCGGGCAATCCTGGTAATCCGCAAACATTGTCCATTAGTGTAAATGCGGTTCCGGCACACCTGGGCAATCATACCGGCGACAGGCTAGGAAGCTGTAACCAGGTTCCATGTGGTGCAGTGGTTGCCGCCGCCGCAGCCAGTATAGGCAATACAGCAATTGTTGCTAAAACAGAAGCAGATGCCACTACCGCAGAAGAACTGAAAGTAACAGTAATGCCAAACCCAAGTACTACTTACTTCACACTGAAACTGGAAAGTAAATATGAAACTCCTGTTAATATGCGTGTGATGGATGCAACCGGAAGGGTAGTAGATGCCAAATCGAAGATCGGAGCGAATAGCACGATACAGATCGGACATAACTACAGCAACGGTACTTACTATGCAGAAATGACCCAGGAAGCAAGGAGAAAAGTAGTACAACTTATTAAAGAAAAATAAGCGTGATTAGGTAATTAGTAAGAAGAGAGATTGATACGGAAATGTTACTGAAAGGTAATAGTACGGCCGCTCAGCAATGAGCGGTCGTACTATTTTAATGATGATTTATTTCTCAAACAAAAAGCGCTATGCCGCTTATTTAATAAATAAAAAAGATATCTGGGTTTAAATAAAATTCTCTGCGGCTTACGCAAAAAAAAAGAAACGTTTTACGCTTTTTTTTATTTATTTAACTCAAATAACTGCTAAGAAATAACAGGAAAGATAGCAGTTGTGCGATTTTAATCTTACAAGTTTGAAAAGCGAAAATATTTTTTCTTTTTTATTATCACGCAAGAACCCCTTATCGCATTTGTCAAAAAAAGAAAAGAGTACGGTAATCAGCATAAAAAATAGTATTTTGTTTATGCTAAACGCTGATAACATGTGAATCAGTAAAAGAATAGTTACCCTGGTAGCATGTTGGTGTATTTGTCGAGTATTTTTTAAACCATATGTATATGATCAAAAATTATTTAACAAAGGAACAAAAAAATGATTATCGCCGGGATGGGTATATCATCATTAAAAATTTCTGTTCAAAAAACGAGATTGATAAATTATATGGAACGGCTGTTAAAGATGATGCCATGCGGAAGAATGCTTTGGATCTGAATGACCAGGATGGTAAAAAAACAAAACTTTCCTTATGGTTTACCCCGGGTAATGATGTATTTGGATACCTTACCCGAAGCAAAAAAATCATTAATGGTGTAGCTGAGTTATTAGACAGTCAATCGCCTGTATGCCACTTTCATTCCAAGCTCATGCAGAAAGAACCAAAAGTAGGTGGGGCCTGGGAATGGCACCAGGATTATGGTTATTGGTACAAGAACCAGTTTATGTTTCCAGACCAATTGATCAGTGTGATGGTAGCGCTTACCGATGCTAATAAAGAAAATGGTTGTTTGCAAGTAATCCGGGGATCACATAAACTTGGCCGCGTAAATCATGGATTTGCAGGTGAGCAGGTGGGAGCAGATATGGTGATGGTTAACAATGCCCTGAAAACAATGGACCTGGTATATTGCGAGCTAAATGCAGGCGATGCACTTTTCTTTCATAGCAATCTACTGCACCGTTCCGAAGCCAACCTTTCCGATTATCCCCGCTGGTCAATCATTTCCTGTTATTCGGCACAGTCAAATCTTGCCTATAATGAAACTTCTGAATCATGGAAAATACCCGTTGATATTGTGCCCGATGAAGCTATTCTAACCTGGGATGCCACTTCTCTTTCCGACGCTGATTTTCTGAAAAAAGAAGATGACCCGGCTCTAAAAGCGACAGGCTGGGAAAAGTAGCTGAGAGTGCCAAACTAATCGTTTCATGTATTTTCGTGCTGCAATATTCAAGATATTTTACCTGCATAACTTACTAATATCATAACACTATAATGCATCATTTTTTAGCGGGAACTAAAAGCGGGTTATTTATTTTGTAGCCATAACGGGTTTGCCTTCTGCACTTTTTTAAATACGGCACAATCAGCAGAATGGGCACCACTCAGGTAACCAATACTCATTAAAAATTCATTCACTATTTCGCCCCCTGTAAAACGGAACGTTTTTTTGAACAATTTTACCCATTCTTCTTTTGATTTGGTATGATGTGATTCCAGCCATTTTTCAAAAGAGCCAAATTCTTTTTGTAGTTGCAGGATTGTTTTTGCATTTTCTATGGCCGCATGTATTTTCAGTCTGTTACGTATAATGCCAGCGTCTGCCAGTAAGCGTTCCCTGTCTTTTTCAGTATATGCAGCTACTTTTTTAATATTGAAATTGTGGTAAGCCTTTCTAAAAGTGACTTCTTTTTTCAAAATGGTTTCCCAGCTGAGGCCCGCCTGATTTATTTCCAATACAAGGCGACAAAACAGTTCATTGTCATCATGTATGGGAAAACCGTAAAGATGGTCATGATAGGCTTTGTGCAGGGCTTTTCTATCCCCAGCCATCATTTCTATCGCGTTACAATAAGACATATATTATTTTGCTTTACTGATACCTTCATTTGTCATCTTAACAGGTTTGATAAACCCTTGTTTGTCAAAATACATTTCATCTATACAGGTTACCCGTTCATTCCCACCTTTTTTTCCTAACGGACGTCGGTGATACACAATCAACCACCGGTCTTTTCCGGCATTGATTATGGAATGATGTCCCGCACCTGTTGCGATAGTTGAATCCTGTTGTAATATTTTTCCTACCCGCTCAAATGGCCCGAAGGGGGAATCTGCCATTGCGTATGCTACCGAATAATCCGGCCCGGTCCAGCCGCCTTCAGACCACATAAAGTAATACTTATTGTTACGAATAAACATATAAGGCCCTTCCACATATCCTTTCGGGGTAACTTCTTTAAAAATAGTTTTGTCGTTGAAAGGTACTATGCCTGTAAAATCGTCATTCAACTTAGCAATATTACAATGACGCCATCCACCGTAAATAATATAATACTGGCCGTCTTTATCCTTAAATACAAACTGGTCTATGGGTTGAGCCCCATTATTGAACTTGTCTATCAGGGGCTTTCCTAAATAATCAATAAATGGCCCACCGGGATTATCTGCTACCGCTATGCCAATACCGCCAACCTGGTTATTATTTTGTATGTCGTTGGCACCGAAAAAGAAAAAATACCTGTTTGCTTTTTGAATAACCGCAGGTGCCCATAGAGCTTTCTTTGCCCATTTTACGTTAGCGGTATCCAATATCCTACTGTGTTTTTCCCAGTTAATAAGGTCGTGGGATGAAAATGCATCAAAAAAAACCTGTTCTTTATAAGGAGCGGAGTAAGTAGGATAAATCCAGAACTGATTATTGAATACAGCTCCTTCCGGATCTGCATACCAACCAGGGAAAACCGGGTTTCCAGCAGTCTTTTGTTGATTTTTTTCGAAATTGAGTTTGTGCGAACAAGCGTAAAACAAAGAGATCGTTACGAATGTGAAACAGGCTTTTGATAAATTCATTTGATACGATTTAAGGTAAGTTCCTGAAACGGGTGTAGGAATCTTCATCAGGTTGATGCACGTAAAATCAATTGGGGCATAATCTCCACCTGTTTTTTAAAGAGTTGTTTTTTATTTTCCATCTGTGCAAGTAATATTTGTACAGCAGATCTTGCAATTTCTTTAATTGGCTGCCTGATGGTTGTTATTTCCGGGGTATGCAGCCTGAAGATATCATGGTCATCAAAACAGACCATCGCCAGTTGGTCAGGCATTTTCAGTTTTAATTGCTTAATGCTTTCAAGTCCGAGTATACCCAGGTAATTAGTTGAAAAGAAAATGGCATCCAGCGCTGAGTTTTGGATGAATGCGGATATTTTTTTTACACTGTCTTCTGTAGGTTCATTGTAATGTAATCTGAGGAGAAAGGGGGTTTTTATCAATTTTTTATGTTTGTGAATGGTTTGTATATAAGCTTCATCGCGTTTCTGCATCTGTATCATGTTCAGATCAACCGTTACAAACCCAATATTCCGGTATCCTCTTTCAATTAAATGAAGCATACCTGTTTCTACCCCTGCAAAATTGTTCACAAGTACATAAGGTGTGGCTACAGAAGGCAAAAAACGATCCATCAGTACCATCGGTCTTTTATAATCCATCAGTTGCTGAATATCTTTATCAATCTTATCTGTTGGCGTAATGAGAAAGCCATCCACTTGCTGATGGGACAGCATCTGTAATAATGCCTTTGCTTTCTGGTTATTGTTTTCTGTGCTGCAATAAACTACTTTGTATCCATATTTATTGGCTTCATCTTCTATAAATTTCGCCAAAGCGGCAAAGAAATTATTGGATATATCTTCCACTAATAACCCAATGGTTTTTGACTGACCTGTTCGTAAGCTTACTGCAAGCTGGTTGGGATGGTAACCAGATTTTTTTGCGATCGCTGTAATCTTATCAGCGATGGGTTTACTTATCCGCATAGTATCTGCCTTTCCATTCAAGACGAATGAGACTGTTGAAGCGGAGACTCCGGCCAATTTAGCAATATCTTTTAAAGATACTTTCTTCATCTATGGTTTTAAGTATGTGGAAAAAACTGAAACTGGATGTATGTTATAGAACTGCATATACCGGACATGGACATGAAGATAACTAATTACTTTATGTTTACTCAAATGAAAAAGGAGGTAATTGCTTACCCCCTTATGCTTAATCACCAACTTACATACTTTTCAAGAGCCGTCAGGTAATTGTAATTCTGTTATAACAAGGATGCTATTGTTTGCTTTGGGTTTGCTGCCGCCAACCAATATCCAGCGGCTCCGAAAATAGGAGCCGCTTCACCAAGCTTTGCTATGCGTATATTAATATTGGTGCCCATCCTGTACAGATTTTTTTGAAGTTCGGGCATGAAAAACTGTTGTGTCAAAGCAATGTTTCCACCAATAATGATCATTTCAGGTTGTTTGCTTGAAGCGATAAATTTTATAAAAAATAAAGCCAGGTTTGAACCAAATTCGTCAAAAACCATCTGCCTGTAAGGTTCTTCCGTTTTCAGGTTAATCAATTCTTTCACATTGTTTATATACTGCCCTGATAGTTCCCGGTAACGTTTTACAAACCAGCGGGTAGACAGGTAATCTTCTGCAATGCTGTTTTTAAAAGGCATGCACCATAGATCGGCATCACTGGCTATATTGTTGTGAAACCTTGCAGAACCCAATCCTGTCCCCAATGTTATACCGATGGCTGATCGCGCCCCTTGTGCAGCACCCCCAAATACTTCGCCCTGTAGAAAGCAACCTGCATCATTCATCATGTGAATGTTTTTACTGTCAGTGCCGAGGTCTTTTGCAAGAAGTTCTTTTACATTCAGCATATACAACATTTCATATTTATCCTGGTCTTTGATAAGGCAGATGCCATTTTCATAATCAAAAGGGCCCGGCATAGCAATGCCGATTTTTTCTATAGGAGAGCGGACGAGCATCGATTTGCGAATAACCGCACCCCATCCCGCAATAATGTCTACCACATTTTCGCCTGCATTAACCATTTGCCGTACATAAGATTCTTCAACAATTCTTTTTGTTCTGGTATCAATTAATGCTGAAGTGATATGTGATCCGCCAATATCTACTCCTGCTACATAAAAATTGGTCATGCAATGTATTTAAGTTTTGAAACGCCTAATTTTTTTTGCCGCCAGGCTTGGTTTATCGCCTATGGTCGTTCATCATAAAAACAATATAACCTCCATTCATGATCTCACTATGTGTGAGGTATAAACGATTCAATAGTTTTCCATTCAATAATATTTTCTCAACGTAAACATTTTTATCATTTTGGTTCTTTACATCAATAGTGAATGTTTTGCCGTTGTCTAAATTCAATGTTGCTTTATTAATAGCAGGACTCCCAATGGCATATTGATCGGATGCAGGTGCAACAGGATAAAACCCTAAAGCACTAAATATATACCATGCACTCATTTGCCCGCAATCATCATTTCCCCCTAATCCGTCAGGTGCAGGTTTGTATTGCTGTTTAAGGATCATTCTGATTTTTTCCTGTGTTTTCCAGGGCTTATTCGTCCAGTTGTACAGGTAAGCAACATGATGTGACGGTTCGTTGCCATGTACATAACCGCCGATGATGCCATCCCGTGTAATATCCTCTGTTTCCGCGAAAAATTTATCGGGCAGTTCCATAGTAAACAATGAATCAAGATGTTTGGCTGCGGCATCAGGCCCGCCAAGCATTTTAATGAGTTGGTCTGGTGCATGCGGTACATATAAACTATAGTTCCATGAATTACCTTCTACAAATCCCTGGTTAGATGTACTCAATGGATCAAATCCTTTTTTGAAACTTCCGTCGGTCATTCTTGCACGCATAAAACCAACGGACGTGTCAAAAACATTTTTATAATTTTCTGATCGCTTGCTGAATTCTGAATAAATATCTTTCCTGTTTAATTTTTTGGCCATTTGTGCAATGCACCAATCATCATAGGCATATTCTAATGTAGTAGATGCGGAAGACCCGTTTTTTTCTGCGGGAATATAACCCATATCCATATAATAACCGAGCCCGTCAAAATTTCTATGTCTTGCGGTTGTTACACAGGCATCCAGTGCTTTATATACATCAAAAGGCGTGTTGCTTTTTACCACGGCATCTGCAATAACTGATACACTGTGATAACCTGTCATACACCAGTTCTCATTTGCATAATGGCTCCAGATGGGAAGCATGTGCAGTGTGCTCTGGCTGTAATGCGCAAGCATGGAATTTATCATGTCACCATTACGTTTCGGCTGAAGGATATTGAATAGGGGATGGAGTGCCCGGTACGTATCCCACAAAGAGAAAGTGGTATAATTGGTAAATCCATTGGCCTTGTGAATATTCTGATCAAGCCCACGGTATTTGCCATCAACATCCATATAAGTGGTGGGACTTATAAATGTATGATAGAGGGAGGTATAAAAATTTTCTTTTTCAGTATTGGTTGCTTCTATCAATACTTTATTCAATTCCCTGTTCCATAATTCCTGCCCCAATTGTTTCACTTTTTCAAAATCCCACCCGGGTATTTCTGTTTTCATATTGAGCAGGGCACCTTCTGTGCTCACAGAAGACAATGAGAATTTTATTTTTATTTTTTCTCCCTCGTTTGTTTTGAAATCAAAATAGGCACGGATCTGTTTACCGGCTAATTCAGGAAAATTTTTTGACTGGTCGAACTTTCCCCAGAAACCCCTGTATGGCAGGCGTTTGGAAAAATTACGGTTACCATATTGAAAAAAAGACTTAGAAAATTTCATTGCAAAATATACTGTTCTGGTTCTTCCCCAACCGTTGGTTTGCCGGTATCCTGTAATTAGCGAATCATTTTCTACTCTCACAAAAGTCCAGATATTTTTATCCTCATAATTATAAATACCGGATGAGAGATCAAGTATAATATGTGCATTCTCTGTTTTAGGGAAAGTATACTGGTGAAAACCTACACGGGTAGTGGCTGTTAATTCAGCAAGGATATTGTAATCATCCAGTTTTACTTTATAATAATCGGCTTCTGCAGTTTCATTGGCATGCGAAAAAGTTGAACGAAAGCCGCTGTGCGGTTTATCGGCTGTGCCGGGATTAAGTTTTAATTCTCCAACTGTAGGCATCACCAGAAAATCACCCAGATCTGAATGACCGGTGCCACTAAAATGTGTATGGCTAAAACCAACGATCGTTTTATCGTCATATTGATAACCGGCACAATATTTATAAACATCAGGATTGTATTTCCCATTGTTTTCATATTGCACAGTATCGGTATCAGGGCTCAGTTGCACCATTCCAAAAGGAACGGTTGCGCCGGGATAGGTATGCCCCATACGCTGGGTGCCAATAATGGGTTTTACATAGGGAACAAGGTTCTCCAGTTTCTTTTTCTGCGCGAATAAACCCGATGATAACAACAAACTTAACCACAATGATTTCTGCATAATAAAATGTAAATGGCTTATACAATAATGCACACTTAATGATAACTAAGCTCCAGTGCAGGATTGGCAATATAATCTGCCCATAATTCATCGAGTGTTTTGCCAGTTTGCTGCTTCCATAACTCGGCTGTATAGGTTTTTGAACGGGCAGCATTGTCCAGTTCATCAACAAGGTTCTTTCGTACGTTTTTCTCAAGCCATACCAGGAATCGGGCAGTAATTCGGTAGCTGTTGGTGTAACTTTGCCCTTCTTTGTAATTAGGTAATGCCCATTTGCCATTGATATTATTTACACCATATACATATCGCACATAATCAGCAATACCTTCTGTTAACCAACCGGGAGAGCCGCCGTGGTATGCCTGAACAACGTGCATTACCTCATGCGTAACCACATCAATATCTTCCGGATGATCTTTCAGCCATTTAGGATTATACCTTGCTACTCCATTGCCTGTTGCGGCTACGCCTGTGTAAGCCGGGTCTATAATAAAAATTATTTTTTTAAGTGTATTGGCATTAAACCGTTTTGCTTCCTGTGGGTAGACAGTAAAAAAAGCGCCAATCATTTTGTTTTTGGTAACCGGATTAAATGTGGAATCTTTTGAAATGAAAATCAGGTTATAACCATCTTTGGTTAATGAATCTTTTGTATAATAGCCCGGGTCATTATTACCTGCAGGTTTATCCTGTGCTTTAGCTGTTGTGGCTATGGTACAGAAAAGTAACAGATAAAGAGATATTGTTCGTTTATTTTCCATGTTATTTTTATGTTTGATTAAGGTTGTTGCCTTTCCTTATCTGTTGAGAAAGAATAAGGGAAAGTGTTTTCTGCTATTCCTCTTTTTTTATTGGGCGTACTGCCCATTGTAAAATTAACCACAGCACCTTTTTTTATTTCGGAATGGCTCAGCCAGTTCTTATCATATAGCTTTCCATTCAATGTAATATGCTGTATGTACAGATTTTTATCATTGCTTTGGGGAGCCTGTAATATAAGTTGCTTACCATTATCAAAACTGATCGTCGCTTTTTTGAAAAGAGGGGTACCCAGCACATACTGGTCGCTGACAGGGCATACAGGGTAAAATCCCAGAGCTGAAAAAAGATACCAAGCAGAAGTTTGTCCATTGTCCTCATCTCCGCAATATCCATCCGGCGTTGCTTTGTATAAACGGCTCATGGCCTGCCGCACCCAATATTGAGTTTTCCATGGTTCGCCTGCATAATTATACAGATAGATCATATGTTGTATAGGTTGATTGCCATGCGCATATTGACCCATTGCTGCTATCTGCATTTCGCGGATCTCGTGGATAGTGCCGCCATAGTAACTGTCATCAAAAACCGGAGGCATTGCAAAAACAGAATCCAATTTTTGTACAAATTCTTTTTTGCCACCCATTAAATCCACCAGTCCCTGTATATCATGAAAAACACTCCATGTATAGTGCCAGCTGTTTCCTTCAGTAAATGCATCTCCCCATTTAAGCGGATTAAATGGTTTTTGAAAACTGCCGTCTTTATTCTTCCCGCGCATCAGTTTTGTTTCAGGATCAAAAAGGTTACGGTAGTTCTGGCAACGCTTTGCATACAGAGCTATTTCCTCTTTAGGACGGTTTAATTTCTTAGCCAGTTGATAGATAGCAAAATCATCATATGCATATTCTAATGTACGTGCTGCATTCTCATTTATTTTTACATCGTAAGGAACATACCCCAGATCATTATAATAATTTACACCCGCCCTGCCTACTGCCTGGATAGGCCCTGCATTATTGGCACCGTGTAATAAAGCCTGGTAAAGGGTTTCAATATCATAACCACGTAACCCTTTCACATATGCTTCTGATACAACGGAAGCAGAATTATTTCCTACCATGATATTGGCATAACCGGGACTTGACCATTCAGGCAACCAGCCGCCTTCTTTGTAATCATTTAACAACCCTTCCTGCATTTCTTTACAGATGGAAGGGTATACAAGATTGAGAAAAGGATATAATGCACGGAACGTATCCCAAAAACCGGTGCCGGCATACATATACCCGGGAGTAGTTTCCCCTGTATAAGGGCTATAGTGCATGATCTTATTGTCGGCATTGATCTCATACAATTTATTTGGAAAGAACAAGGCCCTGTAAAAACAGGAATAGAATGTACGCATATCATCAACCGTGCCGCCTTCCACCTTGATATGGTTTAATGTTTTGTTCCAGGTATCTTTTGCTTTTTGCAGGGTAACATCAAATCCATCGCTGGCAATTTCTCTTTTCAGGTTTATTTCAGCCTGCTCAAAACTGATGAATGAGGAGGCTACTTTCAGGTTTATCTTTTCTCCTTTAACGGTACGAAAACCAATAATGGCACCAGAATGATTAGCTATCATTTCAAGCGAATCCTTTACAAGTGTACTATCGTGCCAGGTATAATTTACTGCAAAAGGTTTATCGATATAAATAACAAAATAGTTTTTAAAATTTTTAGGATTGCTACGGCTGTTTCGTGTGGTGTAACCGATAATTTTTTTTTGGTCAGGTATGATCTTTATATAAGATCCTTTATCAAATGCATCAATCACTACAAATGAACTGTCTGCTTTAGGATAAGTAAACCTGAATTGTGCAGACCTTTCAGTAGGTGTGATCTCTGTGGTAATGTCGGCATCCGCCAGGTATACACTATAATAATAGGGCTTGGCTGTTTCTACTTTATGCGAAAACCAACTGGCCCTGTCGTCCTGTTTAAATTTTAATTTACCGGACACCGGCATAATAGAAAACTGACCGTAATCGTTCATCCATGGAGAGGGCTGGTGGGTTTGTTTAAAGCCACGGATCCTATACGCATTTCCGCGCTGATCGCGTGGAGAGGGATCAGCACTGTAAGTATACTGCCATCCATTGCCCATAGTACCCGTTTGCGGTGTCCAGGTATTCATGCCCCAGGGCAAAGCAATAGCAGGGTAGGTGTTACCATTTGATAAACTGCTTTTCGAATCCGTCCCCATCAATGGGTTTACCCACTCAACGGGATCTGATACTTTGGTTACCAATTGTGCAAATGAATTTACGCAGCAGCTCAATGCCATGATGATGAGTCCGGATATTTTCATAAGTAAGCTTTAGAAATAGGTAAATAACAAATGCGTAAAATAAAATATGACAGGTTGTAACCTGTCATATTTTATTTCTGATACTTAATAACCGGGATTTTGTGTGAGCTTGGTATTGACTGCTATTTGTCTTAATGGAATGGGGAATAATTCCTTGGTTTTATCATTCGAAGGTGTATGATCCCACCATGCTGTATTTACAAATTTATCAAAACGGATAAGATCCGTGCGGCGTACGCCCTCAAAAATAAATTCACGGCCCCTTTCATCTAATAATTCATTAAGGGTTAATGTTGCTGGTGTATAAGCTTCTGTTATCCAGTCGGCCGGTGCAAAGGCCCTTTGCTTGCAGGTATTGATCAGGTCAACGGCTGCGGGCGTGGCTACTCCGTTGTTTTTTCTCATGAGGGCTTCTGCTTTTGCAAAATAGATCGAGGTTAACCGATAAACAGACCAGTCGTTACTAAAGTATCGCGCATCAGATTGTTTACCTGGTTTGTATTTATTAAAACGGACACCACTGTTCTCTTCGCCCTGTGTCATATCAGAAACAAGTGAACCTGTTTTATTTTTCCTGATATTATCAACAAATACAAGTTGCTGACCTGTGTATTCCCTGAAACCTAATACAGGTTGTGTTGGCGAAGCAAGATAAAATTGCGCTCCAATTAATAGCCAGTTACTTTTTCTCAGATCGGTACTTTTATATTTATCATAAACGCCAGGGATCAAAACAATACCATTGTTACCGTTAAAGGTGCCGTCATAAATAAATTTCTGATTGAAATGAAAGAAATCAGAATTGAAATTTCCCCTGAAATCAGGGTTCTGATAAGCGATAGAAAAAATGATCTCTTTCGATGTTTGTCCATTCGTATTTGAAAAAGTAGTGTTGATATTGGGGTCAAGTGCCATACCAGAGGCAACCTGGCTACCGGCTGAGCCGGTGATCAATGCATCGCAGGCAGCAACACAATCATCCCATCTTTGCGTACCTGTCCATTTCTCTGCATTCAGGTATAGTTCAGCTAACATAGCATAAGCACCTGCTTTTGAAAAACGGCCCCTTAATCCCGGTGACAATACCGGTACTTTATCAATATTATCCTTGATTTCCTTTTCGATGAATTTGAATACTTCGGCTCTTGTTGCAGTTGGCGGACTCAAAGGCTCTCCAACTTGCGTAACAATAGGGATGTTTCCATACAGGTCCATCAGCTTCAAATAGTAAAATGCGCGCAGCAATTTCAGTTCGGCAATAAATCCGTCTTTTTCTGCCTGGGAAATTCCCATCTTGGCAATATCCTGCTTTCCAATATTGGCAATAGGATCATTGCAATAACCGATTCCTGTATACATTAATCTCCATGGGTCCCAAACGATATTAGGATCATCAGGTATCCATGAGTGATAGTGTAACCTTATCCAGTTGCCGTTATCCTGCCCGTCAACTCCTTTAACAGGCCATGCCAGCTGATCTCCTGCCAGTTCATTTACCCGCCAGTAACCCACTTGTCCGGAAGAAGAGATCCATGCATTGGTATGTGTATAGGGCCGCAACACAGCAGATAATACTTCTGTTTTATTATTATAGAAATTATCGGTGATAAACGAGCTATACACCGTTTCGTCAAGCTTTGTGCATGAATTAATGCACATAACAAATAGTGCGAATACTGCACATCTGAATAGTTTAATATTTTTTTTCATGGTAATCATTTTTTAAAATCCAACATTAACTCCAATAGTAATTTGTCTTGTTGATGGATAAGGCCCCCGGCTGTCAATGCCAGCACCTAAACCGTTATCGTTTACAAAATCAGGATCATTGCCTGTGTATCTGGTAATAGTAAGCAGGTTGGTTCCGCTCGCATACACACGTAAGCTGCGGATATATGAATTATTCATTTTAAACCTATATCCTATTGTAGCATTATCCAGTTTCAGGAAACCACCTGATTCGAGATAATAATCAGAGTATTGATACGTATCATTCAACTGGGCATTCTTGCCAAAAGCACTTTTCAATACATTGTTAGGAAGATAAATTTTATTGCCATACGAGATATCCATTGTGTTCAGGATCTTATAACCAAATCTTCCGCGGAAGAATAAACGGAAGTCGAAATTCTTGTAGGTAATATCATTTGTCCATGATACATAGTATTTTGGGATACCATTTCCGATCACGGTCAGATCGCTACCTGTGATCCCACTGAAATTTGCAGTGGTTTTACCATCAGCTTTATAAAAAAGCCATTTGCCGGCCGCATCAAATCCTGCAAAACGTTTACCATAGAAATCGCCCAGGTTACCACCTTCCACAGTACGTATCGCATTACCCAATGCACCAAAACCGCCTATTCCCCCGAACTCTACAAAAGAGGCGCTGTAAACAGCATTCGAGAACGAGACCATTTTATTGCTTCCTGTGCTGGCAGTTGCAAACATGTTCCAGTTAAAATCCCTATGCTTTACCAGGGTACCATGCAAAGTAAGTTCGATACCTTTGTTTTGAATAGCACCAACATTGGTATAAATAGTAGACTGGATAAAAGGGGGTAATTGTGTACTGTAATTAAAGAGCAGGTCATTTGTTTTACGTTGGTAAAGATCTATTGACCCGCCAAATCTTCCATGTAACATACTGAAGTCTATACCGATATTAACCTCTGTTTTTTTCTCCCACTTCAAATCCGGATTGGGGTTATTTCCCGGTCCATAGGTTTGTCTCCAGGTCCCATCGGGGTTAAGATAGGCACCTCCTGTTCCCAAGGTTACCAACGACTGGTAATTAGGGATACCCGAATTACCGGTTACACCCACACCAGCGCGTAATTTAAGGTTTTCAAATAGGGTTACCTTGCTCATGAATTTTTCTTTCATGAGGTTCCATGCCACAGATGCGGCAGGAAAATCAGCCCATTTATTATTGATACCAAATCTTGACGAACCTTCATGCCGTAAGATCAGCTGAAGATTATATTTATCTGAGAAATTATAATTGACCCTTCCGAAAAATGCGATCAGCTTATCATCTGATTTACCACTTCCTATAGATGCCCTTGGAATACCAGGAGGCGGTATTGCAGCAAGGCCACTACCGATGCTTATATTGTTTTCATTCGTAAGGTCATTTACAAATCCATAGTTGGTAACAGAAAAATTTTCCGATACATTGTATTGATAGCTATAGCCACCTAATAAAGTGATCGTATGATTGTTTTTGATAATAGTTCGGTACTCTATAGTTGGTTCTAATGCATAGTTAATGTTGAGCGTTGTGCTTTTATCAGCCCGTCCGCCGCCGCCATAACTATTGATCGATACTTCTGATAAAAGTTTTGCATAGGAATTGTCTATATAACTGTCTCTTTGTATTGATCCAAACACAGAAGCTTTTAAACCTTTGATAATCTCATAACTCACTCTCACATCTCCGGCACTGGTTTGCTGTCCTCGTTTGGCGCTTTGCATATTCAGCCTGGCAAACTCGTTAGTAGTATTTGCATAATAGTAATAAGTGCCATCTGGGTTATATATAGGTAATGTAGGAATACGGTTCAATTGATTTTCCCAACCGCCCCCACCTAATGTGTTGGCTTTATTAAAGTTCGTGGTAAGGTCAATCTGGGTAGTAAGCTTACCATTCATTCCTTTTTGGTTAATGTTTAATCGTATACCATATTGCTTTCTGTTATTCTGCAATGCCACACCTTGAAAATCATTATAATATACACTGGTCCTGTAATTTGAGTTAGCAGTACCACCAGAAGCTGCAAAATTATGATATTGGCTCAGGTTATCATGATTGATCAATGCATCAAAAAAATCTGTATTATATCCATAGATACCCGTGCCATATTGTGCTGCAATCGTTCCATCAGCTATTTTGGCTCTATAGTCGGCAGCAGTCATAAAATCAGGCCTGCGCGTCATGTATTCTCTTCTTTCGTAATTAGAATAATCATATTGCGCGGCACCGGCCTTACCTTTTTTTGTGGTAACCAAAATTACACCACCATTACCACGTGTTCCGTAAATGGCAGCAGCAGATCCGTCTTTCAATACATCGAAAGACTCAACATCATCCTGCTGCAAAAGGTCAAGGTTACCACCGGGAATACCATCAATAACGATCAGGGGGGATAGGCTTCCTGTAATGGAAGTGACACCTCTTAACTGAACAGACACACCTGAGTTCGGATTCGAGCTGCCTGTTCTGGTAATGGCAAGACCCGCTACCTTACCCTGGATAAGATCAAGTGCATTCCTTGCACCACCCTGGTTAAAAGCTTCGGATTTGACTGTGGTAACAGCCGATGTTACATCTTTTCTTTTCTGAGTACCGTAGCCAACCACAACAACATCCTGTAGTTCTGCTAAAGTTGATATTAAGCTAATGGTTAGGTTTTTGGAAGAGCCAATCTGAACTTCCTGCGGTTCATATCCAACGGAAGAAATTTCCAGGTACCTGGCAGTGGGGGGCACCTGGATACTAAAAGAACCATCTGCCTTTGTTTGGGTAGCGGTAGAAGCACCTTTGATGCGAACCGAAACGCTTTCCAGCGGCTGGCCTTCTTTGGCGTCAGTTACCTTTCCCGTAACCGACCGCGTTTGTGAAAATAACTGACATGATAATAGAAGCAGTAGCAATAACTGCATTCCCCTTCTCATTAGAGAAGCCTGTTTTTTTTTCATAAGGAAGCTTTGTAAGGTTAAATAAAGTCAACCAATCGTTCGTAATTATTTCTTAAATATCACTACTAAAACGATTTAGCAATGATTTTAAAAAAATACTGCTTTGCAATACCTTCCTTTAATAAGCTGTAAAACAGATTGCGGGAATTCAGAGAGAGCAGTAATATGAATTAAATATATCCAACTAAATCGTTTTTGCAAAAAAAAATATCCCGGCTGTGCATAACAACGTTGATGAATGTTTACCAATAGCTTATTTACAGCATCACCTCCAATGCAGCTGCTTATAGTCCTATAGTAACCTGTTTTACCTCCCTGGCTTTTTATACAGTAAGGTGTAAGTCAATGTTAAAATGGCAGGAGATAGATTAGGATAGAAGAAAGGACAGTAATCATTGCTACAGTAAACCGGTTACCGATTTTAGGCGCGTTACAATAACCATACAGATAGCCGGGGCTGAATTAAAGTGGCAGCGAATTCCAGTATAAAAGAGAAATATTTGCTTGTCTGTTTAAAAAAAACAACAGTTGATATAATATTTAAATAAGTAGTGATAGGTTAGTGGTAACTGTCAGGAGTAGTACTATCTAAAATTATGACTGATCTTTTAATCGCTGCAACCGGCAATAAATCTCTATCATGGCAGCCTGGTCTATTAGTCGTTTGCTGGTTTTTGGACCGAGCATATTATTAGCATCACGTTCATTGTTCCATATGGCATCGGCATCCAGTAAATAAAAATCTATCCAGACTTTGTTTTTATCTACTTTGTACAATTCTTCATAGCCCCGCAACATTACCGCATTAAACCAGTAATTGCCATTAGGCAGCCGCCCATTTTTAAAGAAATGATCGCGGCCTGCTTTAGCTAAGCGCTGCGCTTCGTCTAAATATTTTTTATCACTGGTGATCTGGTAAAGCAGCACATTTGATTGCAGCATGGGTCCGGTGTTATAGGTATAAGTTGCTTTGCTAATTTTTAGTGTACTGGTTTTAATATTATCATAATATATACCTTCTGTGGTCTGTAAATGCTTATTGGTCCATTCGTAAACATCCAAAGCTGTATTTAAATATTCAGCCTTGTGGGTAATTTTGTACAATTGCAGTAATACCAATACACCCGGTCCGTTGGAGCAAGTGTTTTTGGTAGATTGGTCGCCTTCCTTCCAGTACATGCCTCCGCCGGTTGCGGTATCTAATCCACTAAGCATAAAGCGGCATATCATTTCAGAAACCTCCAGGTATTTCTTTTTGTGGTTGCGGTTATACGCATCTAAATAAGCAATGGCTATCCACTGGTTATCATCATAAAAACGGCTACTTAAACGCTCTTTCGTTACATAATCCTGGTAGGCGGGAAAAGATAATTTATCATTGTAATACTGATCAATCGCCTGCTCAACCGGCAGCATGTATTGTTTTTTGGGCTCCAGTATTTCCATTTCATTGGCGGCCTGTATGTAAGCACATAAAGGCCATAGCCAGGAGTGAGGGTTTTCCTTTTGTATGCTATCGGCAGTTTCTAGGTAGAGCTTCGTTTTATTATCACGCAATTTTGTATTAATTGAAGTATACAATTCTTTTATATGGGCTTTGTAATCTATATTTTGTGCCCGAAGCTGCGGGGAAAATAAATTAGCAATTATCAATATAACTGCCCATTGCAAACTTTTTTTATGTAGCATATTTATTAAATGTAAGCCTTTCTCTTAATCAGTCTATTTTATGTTTTGAATTATTGTCCAAGTAAGTAGTGCCCTTTGATTCAAGTTTTTTTTGAGTAACTGAATGATACGATTTTTTTAAAATATAATATCCTGGGTAATTAAGGTTAGGTCATTGCAGATAAATAATCTGTAAAGACAAAAAATACAGAGCCTGATATGAGCCCTGTCTTATAAACAAATGCGAAAGAAGCTGGCCCATAGCGGTTATATTATAGCCATACTATTCTTAGCAGGTATGATTTTTTCAGTAGATGATCTAAGTCATACTATCAACTACTATTAAATTATATCATATCATGAAAAAAATACTGCTGTTTACCTGCCTGCTTACCTGGCAGTTATCTGAAGCCCAGAATGTGAACCAATGCGGTATTATCATTCCCCCGAAACGACTTTCTTCTTCATTCAGCTCTGTTTATGAAGCAAAGGATTATATCAACACCATGCTTGACAGTATTAACTGGAAACAGAATTTTACTGTTCGCGAACAGAATGGGATTAATAATGCTTACGCCACAATTATCAATAACAGACGTTACATTATTTACGATAACGATTTTTTGGAGAACCTTGATGCATTTGCCAGTACCAAATGGGCTTCGGTAAGTGTGCTGGCCCATGAAATGGGGCATCATTACCGTAACCATGTAATAGACAGCAGGGGAAGTACGCCACCCAAAGAAATAGAAGCGGATTATTTTTCGGGATATGTAATGGAAAAGTTAGGTGCCAGCCTGAATGATGCGCGATCTGCCATGAACCAGATTGCCTCACCACAGGCCAGTGCTACACACCCTGCCAAGGCAGACAGGTTAAATGCTATTTCCAATGGCTGGAATTATGCACGGGGTTTAACGAGTACCATTCCTGGCAGCATGCCTGCGCCTGCCCCGCAGCCGGCATCTCAACCTCAGCAGAATCCACCACCCGCTTCGAATGATGCAAGCTGGATATATCTTTCCTTGTATGGTAATAATGACATGACAGTGTATTTATCCGATGATGGAAAGAATTTCACCGAAGCACCTCTCAACCCCAAACAACCTTTTGTATTTAAATTCGAGGTATACAATTATGGCTGGATACGCTTTTCCAATGCCAGCAACGCCAGAACATATAAACTCACACATGGTAAGGATTACGCGATTATCTGGAGCAGGCGAAGTAATACCTGGGTGGTAACAGAAGTCCCTTAAAAATAAATGGCAGGTCGTGCGGGTTTCTTTTCAAGAATGTCTATCCAATTCAGCAGTGATAATAAAAGTGCCATTGGTCAGCTGAGCGTATGTAATCAGTAAAGAGTTGTTTTGTACATTGTGTCATGCCCATAATACCACCTTTAATAATTACACTCACTTTAGATCCGGCTTCGCATGAATACTTTACAAAGCTGCGCACTGAAAATTTTCCTGCGTACTGGGCTTGCCGCATCCGGAATTGCTATTGTCGGTGCCAGACCTCCGACGATCTGTCGATGCTCGCCGAGGATTTCGCCATGGTTCTTGTCGAGATAGCGGGCCAGGCGCTCATTCTGCAAAAGCCGCTCGACATATCGGCCTGCCACGACCAGGCGCAGGTGGTCAGTTCCAAGGTTGCCCTCGATAAGTTTGATGTTCTTCTGCAGATTAGCCATCTCGTCCTTCATCCGTTCAGCCTGCTCGCGACTGACACCCGGCGTCTCTTTCTTTGAATTGGGATCGACCAAGTCGGTGGGATCGGTCGCGGCCAAGATGGC
>JANXUL010000170.1 GCA_025356235.1 Bacteroidota bacterium | reverse complement strand
TTTCAACGTACCCGCTACTTTTTTCATGGATTTGATCTGCGCATTACCACCCACGCGGCTTACAGAGATACCCACATTAATCGCCGGACGGATACCTGCATTGAACAGGTTACCTTCCAGAAAGATCTGTCCATCAGTGATAGAAATAACGTTGGTAGGAATATATGCAGATACATCACCCGCCTGTGTTTCAATGATTGGCAACGCTGTTAATGAACCCCCACCTTTTACCAGATGTTTGATAGATTCAGGGAGGTCATTCATATTCTTCGCTACATCATCATTGGCAATAACTTTTGCTGCTCTCTCCAATAAACGGCTGTGCAGATAAAATACATCACCAGGATATGCTTCACGTCCCGGTGGCCTTCTTAACAACAAAGATACCTCACGGTAAGCAACTGCCTGTTTAGAAAGGTCATCATAAATAATTAATGCAGGGCGACCCGTATCACGGAAAAACTCACCTATCGCAGCACCCGCAAAAGGAGCATAGAATTGTAAGGGAGCAGGATCAGAAGCAGAAGCGCAAACAATCGTTGTGAATGCCATCGCTCCGTTATCATTTAATGTTTTCATTACCCCGGCAACAGTAGATGCTTTCTGGCCAATAGCAACATATATACAATACACAGGTTTGCCTGCATCGTAAAATTCTTTTTGGTTGATGATGGTATCAACGCAGATAGCCGTTTTACCAGTCTGGCGGTCACCAATTACCAACTCACGCTGGCCACGGCCAACCGGAATCATCGCATCAATGGCTTTGATACCCGTTTGCAAAGGTTCCTTAACCGGCTCACGATAAATAACACCTGGTGCTTTACGCTCTAACGGCATCTCATACAGCTCTCCTGTTAACGGGCCTTTGCCATCAATGGGTTCACCCAATGTATTGATAACACGTCCAACAACACCTTCTCCTACTTTAATCGAAGCGATTTGTCCTGTTCTTTTAACTTTGGCACCTTCTTTAATACCAGTACTTTCACCCATCAATACCACACCCACATTGTCTTCTTCCAGGTTTAGTGCAATGGCTTTTACACCGCTTTCAAATTCTACCAGTTCACCACTACGCACACCGTTAAGGCCATACACACGGGCAATACCATCACCCACCTGTAATACGGTACCTACTTCTTCCAGGTCAGCCGAGGCATTGAAGTTGCTGAGCTGCTGTCGCAGTATCGCTGATATTTCATCGGGTTTAATGTCTACCATGATCTATATACTTTTAAGTTATGTTATAAATATTTATAAAAAATTAGCGCATGTTTTGCAGGAACAGGTTTTTTGT
The DNA here is from genome assembly GCA_025356235.1 of Bacteroidota bacterium. Taxonomy (GTDB): domain Bacteria; phylum Bacteroidota; class Bacteroidia; order Chitinophagales; family Chitinophagaceae; genus Sediminibacterium. The sequence continues at coordinate 3,306 of JANXUL010000170.1, read as the reverse complement.
AAACTGTTTTTTTATATCCTTCAGTTCGCGCAGTATGCTGGCATCTACTAAATTATTATTGAACTCCAGTACAAACCCACCAATCAGGCTTTCGTCGGTGGCCGTTTCCAGTTCAACCGTACCCAGACCTTTCTCTTTTTGTACTTTTAATTCGATTGACTTTTTCAATTCTCCACTTACTTCAACAGCCGTGGTTAATTTTACCCGATGAATATTTTTGATGGTATTATACTGATCAACAAATGCAAATGCGATCTCGGGTAAATCGCTTTCGCGCCCCTTCTTAACCAACAGGTTATTAAAAGCGGCGGTTAACTCGCTCACTTTCCCTTTTGTAACGGCTGTTACAATCGTATTCTTTTGATCAGCCTTGATGATGGGACTTTTCAGCAGGTTAACAAAATCTTTGCTCTGCTTACAAACAGCCTCTAAATATTTCATGTCGGCATACACAGCCTCCAATTGCCCTTTCTCGGTAGAAAGGTCAATCAAGCTTTTTGCATACCTGGCGGCTAAACGTGGGTTGGGCATTTATTTCAATTTGAAAATTTGAAAATTTGAAAATTTGAAAATTTAGCATCCGCCTTTTCAAATTCTCAAATTAGCTAGTTCAGTTTCACTCCTTCAGCTAAATCTTTAATATATTTTTCCTGCTCTGCTTTGTTGCTAAGTTCCCTGCGCAGGATTTTTTCACTTACTTCAATTACCAACGCGCCTACCTGGTTTTTTACATCAGTTAATGCAGCATTTTTTTGCTGGGTGATGGCCACCTGTGCATCGGCCACAATACGATCATATTCGCTTTTGGCTTTGTCTTTGGCCTCGCTGATCATTTTAAGGGTCTGTTCTTTGGCTTCTTTGATCATGATACCGCGTTCTTCACGCGCCTGTGCCATCAGGGATTCATTTTCATTTTTGAGAGCGATCATTTCACCTTTTACTTTTTCTGCGGTAGCCAGTGATTCTGCAATGCCTATCTCCCGTTCATTCAAACCTTTGATGATGGCGGGCCATGCAAATTTCTTCAAGATGAAGAAAACGATTAAGAACGCCAACAGCGTCCATAATAATAACCCTGGATCCGGTGTAAGTAATTTCATAATGTATATCCTCCAGTATCCCGTAAGTCGGGATTTTTATGCTGATAATTGATCTGATTGCAGAAGTGTGCGACGCAACAGGCGATCCTATGAAAACAAAAAGCCCGGAACATAACACAGATTTTTAAAGAGCAATCGTTCAGGCCAATGTAGCGATCTGAACGAAAATAAACTGCACCCTCCGTCCTGTACTTCAGGTGCAGTATTAAATTTTAGCAAAGGATTATTTTCCTAATACCATTGCCAGGAAGCCTACGATGATTCCGAACAATGCGGCACCTTCTACAAGGGCAGCAGCCAAAATCATGTTAGCGCGGATATCGTTCATCGCTTCAGGCTGGCGTGCGATGCTTTCTACAGCACCTTTACCAATCTGTCCGATTCCCAAACCTGCACCGATAGCAGCTAAACCTGCACCGATTGCACCGCCTGCATTTGCAGTACCATCTAACAAAATTGTCATCAAACTCATGATCGTATTATTTACAGTTAAAAAAAACTTGTTTAAATATGTATCTGCTCATCATGGTGTTCTCCTTCAAAAGCCGAACCAATAAATACCGCTGTCAGGTTGGTGAAAATATATGCCTGTATAAAAGCCACCAGTATCTCTATGAAATAGATAAATACGGTGAAGCCAACTGCCACCGGTGAAGTACCCCAACCAACAAATACATTCATTTCACCGAAAATGAATATCAAAGAAATGAGACAAATAATGATAATATGACCGGCCACCATATTTGCAAACAGACGAATAATCAAAGCAAAAGGCTTGATAAAAACACCAAGAAATTCTACTGGTACCAATATAAATTTTACCCCCGTCGGAACATTTGGCGGATTAAAAATATGCCCCCAGAAATGCTTATTGGTACTGGATAAAATAACCACAAAGGAAATTAAACCCAATACAACCGTAAATGCAATATTACCGGTAACATTTGCGGTGCCGGGTATCAAACCGAAGATGTTATTGATTAATATAAAGAAAAAAGTAGTGAGCAGGTAAGGCAGGTATTTTTGAGATTTATGTGTAAGGTTAGGCACTGCAATCTCATCACGTACAAAAATGATAATCGTTTCTAACAGGTTTTGTTTCCCCCTGGGGGCAGAAGTAACGCCTACTCCTTTTTTATAAGCAGCGGCAATGGAGAGTAATACCCAGGTTAACAATGTAAGTGCAATCATCATTTGCACCACATTACGTGTTAAAGAAAGATCATACACTTTTACACTTTCTTCTACTGTACCATCTTCTTTAACGGCTACAATTTTCTCTTCTTCAATTTTGTACCCTTTGTATGCAGCTTCTCCATGCTCAAAGTTAGAAGACATGAAAGCAGTCAACCCTCTTTCTTTCGAATATAAGATGATGGGTAAAGGCAGCGAAACATGGTGAATTTTTCCTTCACTGTCGTGGTATTCTGTAAAATGGAACTCGTGGTTATCGAGGATATGGCCAAAAATTACTTCTGCGGCATTAAATCCTTCTTTTTTCTTATCTGTTTCCTGCTCACCGGCTTTATGGGCCTCATTTTGGGCAGTATCCTGAGCAAGCAAAGGGGCAGAAAATGTGATAGCAAAAACGCTAAGAATCGCTACCAGTAATAATTTCAGACTTCTAAGGGCCATACCTGTTTCTAAATTTGCGGCAAAGATAGGGGTAAGGGGCTGAAAAGCCTACAGGCAACGGGAGAAAAAAGTGAAAATTTTATGCCGTGGAATCAGGGCTGTTTTCCCTTATTTTTTTGATTTTTTCGAGTTGTATCACATCTATTTGATCCTTTGGTCGGTTTACCGCTTTTTTATTAGCAATCAGATGATTAATATGCAGGAAAGGAACTAAAACACCTTCCAAATTAGAAACGGATGCCATTGCATAACAGGTTTGAAATGATTCATTCTCAATACCTTTCATTTCTGTCATGATATCCAATTCCACACCTGCCGCATAAAAACTCGTCCAGCCGGGAACAAATTGCATAGTTTCAATAGAGGCATAATCACCATACCCCAGTTCAATAAAAGCTTTTCGAAGGTTTTGCCTGCTTGCTAAAGTGTCTTCGAGCCATATATTTACATCATCTGTATTTCTATTGAATCCATGAAAGCGCGTAGCAATACCTTCAACCATCAGGTATTTGACCTTATTATCAATCAACATACGCCAAAAACGTATGAATTCTTCGTCCAAAACGTCCAT
>JANXUL010000265.1 GCA_025356235.1 Bacteroidota bacterium | reverse complement strand
CCAAACCAGTAAAGCCATTTGGTTTCTTCAGACAGGATAAACCGGATAAGGGTATAGGCGAGTAACGTCCAGAAAAATATTTCAAGAAAATTGGGTTGAAATAAAAAATGCACCCGTAAATAGCCGCCAAAAATAAAAGGTAAGAAGCCCAATAATAAGGCAAAGTTCTTTCCGCCGAGTGAGATGATTATTTTTCCGGTAAGGAGGTAAGTGAATGCGCCAAAAAGAGAGGGCCAGAATTTTACCCAAAATAAGCCGTCACCAAAAAAATGGATCAGCCAGGCGAAAACAGATAGCAATGGTGGCACTTCCATAAAGCCCCAGGCCATATGGTTGCCCTCGGCCAGGTAAAGCATTTCATCTCTGTGCGGTTCATAAATGGGATTTTGCAGCAGGAAGGGCGCAACTAATTTAACAAATGCCAGGGCGTATATAAGCCAATTGCTATTCTTCATGCAGTTTTTTTATTTTGGATGTAGAAGTTTAAATGTGTCATGGCAAGTACCGATTCAACATTTAAAATTCAATAATCAAAATAAGAAATTAATTCTGCAATAATTGCAACATATGCTCAATTCTTTTAATTGTTTCGTTTTTGCCAATTACCGCTGCGATATCAAATACCCCTGGTCCGAATTTTCCGCCAACAAGCATGATACGGAAAGGAGCCATCAGTTCGCCTGGTTTTAATTGATTGGCGGCTGCCAGTTCTTTGAATTCTTTTTCAAGGTCGCTGGTTTCCCAAAGTGTACTTAATTCATAAGCGCGGATCAATTCAGTAAAAAACATATTTTTTTTATCATCCCATTTGGGCTTTACCGAATCTGTATCAATAACAGCAGGCGATTGAAAAAAGAAAGAGCCTTGCTGCACAAAATCCGGCAATAACGTACAACGGTCTTTGACCAGCTCAATCACTTTCAACAATAAATTACTATCAGTAATCACAATCCCTTTTTCTTCAAAAACATTTCTAACGCCTAACTCCAAACGCTCCACCCCTGACTTTTTTATCCACTCATGGTTATACCATTTGGCTTTCTCATAATCAAACTTAGCACCACCTTTGTGCACACGTTCCATGGAAAATTTATGAATCAATTCTTCCATGCTAAAAATTTCGTTGTCTGTACCATCGTTCCAGCCAAGCATGGCTAAAAGGTTCACGAACGCTTCGGGTAAAAATCCTTTTTCTTTAAAACCGGTAGTGGTTTCATGGGTTGCAGGATCTGTCCAGTCCATCGCAAAAACCGGAAAACCCAGCCTGTCGCCATCGCGTTTACTCAACTTACCATTACCATCAGGTTTTAAAATAAGTGGCAGGTGTGCCCATTGTGGCATATCAGCTAGCCACCCTAAGTATTTCCATAATAACAAATGAACAGGTGCGGAAGGCAGCCATTCTTCACCACGGAATGCATGGGTGATCTTCATTAAATAATCATCTACTACTACGGCTAAATGATAAGTAGGCATACCATCGGCTTTCAACAATACTTTATCATCTACCTGTGAAGTATTGAAAGAGACTTCGCCCCGAATCATATCAGTAAAACTTACCGTTTCATTTAGGGGTGTTTTTATCCGAATCACATAGGGCATACCTTCCGATAAAAAACTACTCACTTCCTGTTCGCCAAGCGTTAAAGAATTGCGCATTTTTTCCCGCAGTACTTGGTTGTATTGTGGAGAGGGGTTTTCAGCAGTTTTAAATTTATTACGCATCTCTTCCAGCTCAGCAGGCGTATCAAAAGCATAATACGCATAACCTGCTTTCACCAATTGCTCGGCATATTGGCGATAACTTTCTTTACGTTCACTTTGCCGGTAAGGTGCATAAGGGCCTCCATGCAGGGGACTTTCATCCGGCTCGAGGCCGCACCATTTGAGGGTATTGAAAATATAGTCTTCTGCACCTGCTACAAAACGGGTTTGGTCAGTATCCTCAATCCGCACAATAAAATCACCACCCATTTGTTTGGCAAACAGGTAATTGAACAACACAGTTCTCACCCCACCTAAATGCAATCCCCCCGTAGGTGAAGGGGCAAAACGTACACGTACTTTTTTACTCATGATAAAACAAAGATACTAAGCAACCACTTACCAGTACCCGGCATCCCGTATCCAACATCCAGTATCTTTGCCAAATGTATCTGGTAAAAACGCCCTGGTGGCTACGGGCACTATATTCATCATTAACCTGGCGCATCAAAGGGCCCGGTAAAATCATTTATCTTACGTTTGATGATGGTCCGCACGAAACCGCCACGCCTTTTGTGCTAGACCAGTTACAGCAATTCAATGCAAAAGCCACATTCTTCTGCATTGGTAAAAACGTACAGGCCCATCCTGCCATTTACCAAAGAGTACAAGCCGAAGGCCACAGCATAGGCAATCATACCGAAAACCATGTAAACGGTTGGAAAGTAAGTGATGAAGTGTACCTGAAAGAAATTGAGGATGCTGCTACTTTAATAAAATCAAATCTTTTCCGGCCCCCTTACGGCCGGATCAAACGTTCCCAACTAAAACAACTCGCAACCCGCAACCCGCAATTGCAAATCATCATGTGGTCTGTTCTCAGCGGCGACTTCGACCTCAATCTAACGCCTGAAGCCTGTCTGGCATATGTATTGTACCATACCAAACCCGGATCCATCATTGTATTCCACGACAGTACCAAAGCCTGGGAACGTATGCGGTATGCGTTACCAAAAATGTTAGAACATTTTACGAAAGAAGGCTATGTATTTAAGGCAATACCCGGGAGAAATAATGAATGATGGATGTAGAATGATGAAGAGGAGAGTAGAATCATGCTACATCCATCATTCATTATTTTCCGGTTCCCTACTCCCCAGCAGATAAGATACCGCAGGGAGAGGGTAAGCCCCTGATTCTTTTTATTATGATTCCTATAAAAAACAAGAATTTTGAACTATGATCCTGATTGATACGCATTGTCACTTGTACTCGGAAGAATTGAAACCAGATATAGAAGCGGTGATGGAACGAGCCCTTTCCTGCGGTATAAGCCGGTTTTATATGCCCGCCATAGATAGTGAAGTTATTAACGATATGCTGGCCCTCGAGGCCCAATACCCCGGTGTTTGCATACCCATGATGGGCCTGCACCCGTGCTATGTAAAAGGCAATTACCGTCATGAGCTGTCAATTGCCGAAGAATGGTTGGCTAAGCGCCCTTTTGTAGCTATTGGGGAAATCGGACTTGATTTTTACTGGGATACCAGTTTCGTAAAAGAACAATACGAAGCATTTTCCATGCAAATGACATGGGCACTCGATAAAGACTTACCCATTGTGATTCATACCCGTAATGCCATGGATGAAACGATAGAAGCGGTAAAACCTTTTGCCGACAGGGGTTTACGGGGTATTTTTCACTGTTTCAGCGGCAATGCAGCGTCGGCAAAGCAGGTAGTGGATATGGGCTTCTGTCTTGGTATTGGAGGTGTAATCACTTACAAAAATGGCGGTTTGCCCGAGGCATTGGAAAATATTGGTATCGAACACCTGGTAATGGAAACCGATGCACCCTATTTAAGCCCCGTTCCTTTTCGCGGGAAAAGGAATGAGAGCAGCTATTTGTCCTACATTTTAAACAAACTGGCCGAGGTAAAAAAAATGCCTACAGAAGAGGTAGCCGCCATTACCACCGCCAATGCCCAAAAAATATTCGGTGGCTAAGGTTGAAAAGCTATTTTTGCAGTCCTTTAAAAATACAGAGAGGTGTCCGAGTGGTTGAAGGAGCACGCCTGGAAAGTGTGTATACGGCAACGTATCGAGGGTTCGAATCCCTTCCTCTCTGCGAATAGTCTGAAACTCAACTGATGAATGGCTGTAACTCACTATTATAGCCATTTTTATTTTTAGCCATTCCTCTTTTAGGTAATAAAATAGGTAGTTCACCTATAATAGTGAGTTACAGCATACTCAAACTGCTCAATAAACAATTGCTTATATAACGCAATATTATTTTGCTCATAAAAAAGAATCATTGCCTTTTTATAATCTAACGGTTTTACACTTCGGTATGATAAAGGGCAATACCCATTTTCTATAAGCAAACCATTACCGGTTATCCGGCCGGTTCTTTTGTTACCGTCCTCGAAAGGCTGGATATAAGAAATCAGCAATACAGCTAATAGGGCTTTTTCAAAAATACTCGGTCGCTTATTAATTAGTTGACAAGATAGTTCCAGGTATTCCCTGATTTGATGCTGATTATCTGGTGGGGTATAGCTTGTTCCTGTAATGCCTATTATACGGGTACGTATGTTACGGCTTACACCAAGGCCTTCCAATAATAAACTATGAATGCTCTCAATTGAAGCTACCTGGAGAGGTGTAAGACTAATCCGATTGTCAAACAAATAATCCAGTGCTGTTTTGTGGTTAAGCAACATCAAAGCCTCTTCGTTTGTTTTTCCTTCCGCAGGAATATGCTGCTCAATCAATACTTCCGTTTCCAGAAGGGAATAAGTATTTCCTTCGATCTGTGAAGATTTCCAACTAAGTTCTATCGACAGCCTTTCGTTTTCTTTCTGGCGAAGAGCAGGAGACAGTGTATTTATCTTTTCGAGGTGTATCGCCTGGAGAGTGTTTAGTTTAGCCAACTCCGCAGGTGTGAATATAGAGATGTCAGACAGTTCTGTGAACAACTCTGTATTAATTCGCGTATTACCGCGACGATCATCAATATCTTTATCAAAATAAGAATCTCCGATTCCTGTATGAAGGAATTTATGTCCTTGAACTACGGAATAGGATGTGCTTCGGCCAGTTCCACTAATTACTAACTTCCCATCAGTTACCAGCGCTTTTAAATCCCGGTTAATGGTAGAAAGCGAGATATCAGGCAATAGGTCCAGAAGACCCGAAACCTGGATACCTGGGGTTTCCCATATAAGTTGTAAAAGCTTTTCCTTTCTTTGCGTGTTTGCCACAGAATATATTTTCGTGTCAAAAATATTGATTTTACACGTCAAATGAGGTGTAAATTTCAATTTTTTGACGTGTAATTTAATTATCGTGTCAAATTATTGCTAAACACGTGTCAAATG
>JANXUL010000079.1 GCA_025356235.1 Bacteroidota bacterium | reverse complement strand
GGAACAACTAAAACAATCAGGAGCAACTGCTCTTGCTCAGTTACAGTACAACTTTACCTTACAGATTAACGCTTCACAATTAAAATTAACAGACAGCCTTAACAGGCTTTATAAGCGTTATACTGACAGCCTGTTACTGGTAAGTGCTAAATACAATGACAGTATCAGCCGTACTGATTCACGCAGACGTGACATCATTATAACAGTACGCGACCAGGCTACAAATCAGCCAGTGGCAGGTGCAACTGTAACCATTCCTACATTGGTAAACTCTGTTTTACAGGTTACAACCGATGCGAATGGTATAGCAACCTTCTCTGCTGCAGGAAACATTAATGTTCCCAATCCTGCTTCTGCAATTGTTACCAAAACAGGGTATGGAAGCGGCTCAGTATACTACGCTATTTTTGGCTCCGGACAAGTGGCTGGAACAGCTACTATCCTCCTCTTTAACCAGGCTAATAGCAGAAACACCATTAAAGGTGCAGTTAGTATTCAAACAAACTTTGTAAACCCATCAGCAGAATTTGCTACCGGTAAACTGGTTAACGTATTTGCATTTGTAAACGTGAACGGACAAAACCAGCGATTCGACTATTCATCTCTTACTGATGCTAGTGGAAATTACAGCATCAGTGTTCCGGATGCAGGCAATTTCTTTTTCTCATATAGTTCATTTGATACTACAGCAAGACTGGCTATCAATGGTTTCTTACCAGGTACCGACACAATTCCATCAATCAAGAATATTCCAGCAACTTATTACCTAGGTACACCCTCCGGTGGCGTAGGAAATTTAATACAGAATGCTCCAGGTTTTTTCGGTTTTGTTCCCTTTAATGTACCAAGGTATCACGCTGTAACACCGTTAGATAGTAATGGACGAACATTCTACTTCAAGAACCTCCAATTCAACTCCAATAATAATAATAATGTAATAACTGGTTTTGTTGCTCCAAACAACTTTCAGCCTTCGTATGCAGCTAATTATGATGCATCTGGAACCCAAACCTCAGGTAGTTTTGTTTACGCTCCAAAATTTGCCGGAACCAGCAATTTTACCATTGATAGTTTACCCGCAAGGTTTGTAGATGTTTTAGCCAACGCTGATGGGGTTTTTACAAGAAATCCTTCGCTAAACTTCTTTGTAAACAACGTTACAAAGAATGTTACTTCTGTTAGTAACGCCACCACTAATAGCCAATTTGCGGGAATTGGCACATTTGTTCTGATCACTAACAGAGCAGCCAATCAAAATGCTAATAATTTTTACGATCCGGCGGCTTGGGCGCTTATCAATCCTGCACTTATCAATACCCTCAACAACCAAGTGGCTAATAGAGGGATTACACAATTGAGCTCTACCACTTCAAACAATTACAACTCTAATTCTAATGCATCTTTTACAAACACAGGTGGTGCATCAGGAGGACAGACAATTGTGGTAAATCTTACCTATGGTGTAGGACAGTTAAAACAAGGCGTTCGTTAATAAAAAAGAAAGGGATAAAACAAATCCCCCGTTTATAATGGTAAGCAAAAGAGAGGTGAGCATTTATTGCTCGCCTCTCTTCATTTTTGCATGTGAAACATTGATCATTGAGGCAAATAAGGCTTACTGCTTTTAAGGAAGATCCATTCCCCGCTGCTTCTTAATGGATACCAGTATTTTATCAATCCGGTGGTTATCCATATCCACAATTTCGAAGGTAAATATTTTCCATTCCATCATATCACCTGTTCCGGGTATCTTTTCCAGCCGGTGAATAATAAAGCCTGCCAGTGTATCAAAATCCTGGTCGCCTTCCATCATCCATTCTGTCTTGTCGAACCTACTCAGGAAATCGTAAAAGGGTATTTGTGCGTCTACCAGGAAAGAGCCATCCGCCCTTTCTATTATCTCATAGCTCTCATCTTCTTCCTGCGGTATATCGCCCACAATGGCTTCCAGGATATCATTCAAGGTCATTAACCCCTGCACCGTACCATACTCATCTACAATAAAGCACTGGTGTATTTTGGTCTGTTTAAATTTTTCCAATACCTGGTAAGCAGTATTGTTTTCAGGCACATACATCGCTTCTTTCATGATGGAAAAAATGCTGGCAGATGCATCGGCAGAAAAAAGATCTTTAATGGTTACCACACCTTTGATCTTGTCTATATTATCTTCACACACCGGATAAACGGAATGTACTACATCTTCCATAGTACTTTTTATCTCTGCCACAGTTTCACTTCCTTCTATCCAGATAATATCACTTCTATGCGTCATGAGTGAAGTGATATTACGGTCACTCAGGTGAAATACACGTTCAATAATATCCTGCTCCGCTTCTTCTATGGCACCATGTTCTGTTCCCTCACTGATAATGGCTTTGATCTCCTCTTCGGTAACCTGGTTATCATTGGTTTTAATATTCAGTAAACGGATAATAAAATTGGCACTGATACCCAATAGCCAGGTAAAAGGAAAAGTAATCCATGCTACCACGCGCATGGGTCCTGCGGCTGATTTCGCAATTTTTTCAGGGTTACTTAATCCAATCCGTTTGGGAACCAACTCTCCTAATACCAGCGATAAGTAAGTTAATATGATAACAATCAAAGTGGTTGCAATTGAGCTGCTATAGGGTTTCAATACATCAAAACGTTCCAGCCATGCCTGGAACGGAGCTTTAAAAGTATCACCTGAATAAATACCGGTTAATACGCCAATAAGGGTAATGCCTATTTGAACGGTAGATAAAAATGTTTCGGGGTGATTGGCTAATGTAAGGGCACGTTTAGCCTCAAGATCTCCTTTTGCTGCCTGACCTTCCAGCCTTGCTTTTCGGGCAGAGACCAACGAAATTTCGGCCATGGAGAATAATCCATTTATAAGGATTAAAATTAATATGATAATGATTTCTGTCATAGTATGGCACCAAAACTAACGAATACGTATGAAATGGGTTAAGGTTTCCCGCCAAGGTCAATGATCACATATTTAGGCAGTTCTTTTTCCCGGGTAGCTGGATTAAGAAATGGAAGGGATAAAGCAGTTACCCCAAAATGATTTCCTTCATGTAGCCATTTCATTTGGGGGAATGCTTTTTCAAATACGGGTAAGCTGTCTTTGCTGGTTAACACAATATCAGATGCCTGGAAATTTTGCAGTTTTGTTGCTTCAGGAAAAATGCGTTGCCCATAAAAATGTAATGCCCTTCCTGAGTGAATTCCGTAAAGGATTAGTTTTTCTTTTGGGATATGCTGTTCATTAATAAACGCTGCCGCATCATTACCTAACTGGTATTTTAATACATTCGGATAAAAGGCCGTACCGAGAAAAATATTTACCCCAATCACAGTAAAAAAAGCAGTAGACAGCAGTGACGGGAATTTTATTTTTTTTGAAAAAAGTATGACAAAGAAAATAATAAAACATAGTGCCGCTATAATCGGCACAAATGCAGGTATTGCCTCAAATGGCCACGCCATCAACCCTATGGCTGCCAGCCATAACAAAGAAAAAATAACTGTATGTATAATGAATAACGGTTTTCTCCAGTTAATTAATTTATCTGTAAATAATAACCGGTGCAAAAATTTTGCTGTAACAATTGCGGCCAATGGAAACACTACAAAAATATAATGTGGCAGCTGTGCCTGGCTCCTGGCAAGGATACAGTAAGTAATGATGAACCCACCTGTCGTGATCCATTCTTCATTAGCAGCTAGCCTGAATTTTTTTACCATTAATTCTTTCAGCGCAAATACCAATGCTATCAAAAAACAAAGTATCCATGGCAGGAAACTCCATAACATATTTTCAAGCAGGAAGGTAAAGTGATTCATTTCATTGAACACATTTTCACCCGTGTAACGGCCAAAGCTTTGTGTCCAGTAATAAAAACGAAGGCCCGATTGAATGGGTACACCATTAATCAATTTACCGGGGTGCATATCAAATTGCTCATATAAGCCAATGCTCATGGGAATAAGCATAACTGCAATAATTAGTACACCCAGCAGGTATTCCCAACGGAATAATTGTTTCCATTCGCGCCGCAAAACAAAATGTGGCACCAGTGCAAATGCAGGCACCATTAATGCAATAGGGCCCTTGGTCATCATACCTCCTGCTATCCCTATGAAAGCGAGCAGAAAATGTTTCCACCGGTTGGTTTGGTACCAGGCTGCCATTTGCCAAAGGCTGAAAGCTACCCATCCCATCAGCATGGTATCACAACGCACATCATGTGTAATTAAAAATAATGCCTGGGAGGAGGCCAATACCATAGCACTTAATTGCGCGATCTCTTTGCGGTAAAATAATAATGCTAGTCGGTAAGTTGCATACACTGCTAAAACAGCAAACAGAAAAGATGGAAGCCGGTACGCCCAGTCGTGTACACCAAATATTTTCATACTGATGGCAGAAAGCCAGAACAGCATGGGCGGTTTATCCAGGTAATCATATCCCAGATCAAACACCTGCAAATAACTTTTATTCTCCAGCATTTCCCGGCTGATAGATGCATATTGCGATGCATCTATATCCATCAGCGGTATCATGATCATGCCCAACAGACAGGTAATGGCGCATAGTATTAAAACGATAGAAAAATTTCGGGTGCTGATCATGCTGTAAAAATAATAGTTTTTAACTCACCCCCTCCCCTCTCTGCTGCGCAAAGTGGGGGAGAATGTGCAAGGGATAAACTTATGGCTCTAAACTAAGCGCTCCTATTTTGTTAGTAAAAAAAGTACCTGTCAGATAACCGATACCGCATCCAAGTATCGCCCCGCATACAACGTCTAAAGGGTAATGAACACCCACATATACCTGCCCGTAACAAATGGTAGCTGCCCATACAAAAAACAGGTAAGTCCATTTTTTAAAAAAGGGTTGTAATGTGATAAATATAAAAACAGCAAAAGCAAAATGATTGGTGGCATGTGAAGAGGTGAAACTATATCCGCCGGAACAATTGTTGAGCAGCAGACGAACCTTGTCTGCTAAAAACTCATCCCTGCAAGGCCTTGGCCGCTGCACCCAGTTCTTGATTAAGTTACTGCTCAACTGGTCAGAAAGTGTTAAGGTGATGGCGGTAAACAATAACCAATACCATACTTTCTTTTTAAAATTAATCATTCCAAAAATGATCAGGAACAGGTACAAGGGTACCCAAGCATTGGCTTCACGCCACCAGGGAAAAATACTGTCAAGAAACGGGTTGGTCCATACCGTATTGATCTTGAGAAACAGCCAGGTATCCCAATGGTTCAGCCAGGCCCAGCATTTTTGAAAGAAAGTAAGCGATAGTAGTGTTATTGGCATACCCGGTAAAGATAAAGCTTGTAAAAGCTTTATCCGTTTTGCGGGCTCGTTAGTTTTAACAAAAAAACAGTTTGATTATTTGCCGCAATTGGAGATTTGTGTTATTTTAGAACTATGAGGATTCTATTTTCATTTTTATTAATAGCTGGCATAGTTTCTACTGCATTTTCGCAAGTTAAAAGTGAAACAGCGACTACGCCCATAGTATCTTCTGCTATTTTACAAGACACCAATACTCTGAAGCTCAGAGACTACCTGAATAAAAACCAGTTACCTTATAACGGCATGCCTAA
>JANXUL010000077.1 GCA_025356235.1 Bacteroidota bacterium | reverse complement strand
GAAAGGGTGCTGATGTATTGGCAAATAGGCAAGGTTATTTTAGAGGAAGAGCAGGATGGTAAGGAAAGGGCTGGCTACGGAGAGTTTCTTATAAAATCATTGGCAGAAGCCTTAGAACCGCAGTTTGGCAGTGGCTTTTCGTACCGGCAATTAAATCTGTTTCGCCAGTTTTACCGCAGCTTCCCAATTGTGAACGCACTGCGTTCACAATTCAGTTGGACACACTACCGCACCCTCATACGCATTGCCAACCGAGAAAAAAGGGAGTTTTACATAGCCGAAGCTGCAAAGAACAACTGGACGGCAAGGCAGTTGGAAAGACAGGTAAACAGCCAGTTGTTTGAGCGGCTATTATTAAGCAACGAAGTAAAAGATGTGCTGGCAGTGGCAAGGGATGAAAAACAGCCTTCCGATGCCAAGGAAATTATTAAAGACCCGATGGTATTAGAGTTCCTGGGCTTAAAAAGAGAAGCCGCTTATTACGAAAAAGATTTGGAAGCTGCCATCATTACCCACTTACAGGAATTTTTACTGGAAATAGGCAACGGCTTTTCTTTCGTAGCAAGGCAAAAACGCATACATATAGAAGGCGATGAATTTTCTATTGATCTTGTTTTTTACAACCGCTTGCTGCAATCTTTTGTGATATTTGAAATTAAAACCACCAAGCTAACTCATGAAGATATTGGGCAGTTGCAGATGTATGTTAACTACTACGACCGGTTTGAAAAACAGGAATTTGAAAACCCTACCATAGGCATTTTATTATGTGCCGATAAAAACGATGCAGTAGTAAAAATTACGTTGCCTGAAAGCAACAAAACCATCATAGCAAGCAAATACCAACTATACTTGCCAACCGAACAGCAGTTGATAGATGAAGTGAAGAAGGAAATTGAAAAATTAGACAATGACCAAATTAGCGATTGATGCAGTTGGAATTACTTTTAAATATTATACCATTCACTCCTCCGGTAAGCAATTGAAAAACATTGACAAGACATTAAATCTTAGAGAATAATTTTAAAAAAATAAAGAGATGTAGAATCTATGGAAAACTATTATAGTTCATTTTAAAAATCACTTTCTTCTTTTATAATTTCAGTTTTGAGAAAATACGACATTTACTATGAACCGTTCTAATTTTTTAAAACAACTTATTGCCTCCATTGCCATTGGTAAACTTCCAGTATCTCTTACAAAAGATTTTCGAAAAATATACCTGTTGCAATGTTTCGTGGCTGGCTTTCGCCATTACGAAGGAATGAAGTTACTGGACAGTATGAAAGAAGGTGATTTATTGGAATTGGTAAGAGAGCCGGAAAATGAATATGATGACTGCGCCATTGCACTGCATTTACAGGGAAATAAAATCGGTTTTATTCCAGCCTCAGTTAATGAAATGCTCAGCTATTTGTTGGATGCAGATGCACTAAGTTTGTTTGCAACAATAACTCATTTGGAAAAGAATTCTCAGCCCTGGGAAAATGTGGCGATAGCCGTTTATTTTGTGCAAGAAGTAAATAAGGAATTGCCTGCACATGCCAGTTATCTTACAAGAATAGAAGCACCACATTACCGTACTTTAAATAACAAAAAAGATGTTGTAAAGAAAGAGAAACAACTAACCTTAGATAATCTGTTTGATGATAGTAACCGCATTATAAACCTGGATGCTATTCCAGCAGAACAAATGGAAGCAAAAGCATACTTTGAAAAGTATTACACAAACTATCCTGTTTCCATAAATAAACCCGGTCGCTTTGTACATATAAAAGATGACGGAATTTACAGTTACATGTATGAAATTAGTGACGATATACAGCTTGTAAAAAATGATAAAGGGGAAGAGTTTTTGGAGTTCTTTTTGATTTGATAATTCAATAGTTTGATCAGCCAAAATGGATGTTCTTTAATTTTCATACCCATCTTATAAAACAAAATACTAAATATTTTAGTACTACTCCCTACCTTAGCGTTTCTAAACTAAGGAATGTACCTCAACTGTAAAACATATTTCAGCTTCCGCTACGGCACTTTTTCAAGCAAAGAACTGGTAAAATCCGCTGTGGACAATGGTGTAACAGCCCTGGCATTAACCAATATCAACTCCACCTGCGATATATGGGACTTTGTAAAATATTGCCGGGAGGAGGGCATAAAACCCATTACAGGTGCGGAGGTTCGTAATGCAGGGCAATTGTTATACATTTTAATTGCTGCCAACAACAAAGGGGTGTTATGGATTAATGAATTTCTGTCACAACATTTTCAGGAAGACAAGCCCTTCCCTGCTTTAGCGTTGGAAGAGCCTTTTTTTACAGATACATGGGATGGCTTTGTTATTTACCCTTTGGGCAGTAAAGAACCGGGGCAATTATTTGCCAATGAAAAAATTGGAGTGCTGCCGTCTGAAGTAAATAAACTATTCAGCATTGATTTAAAAACTACGGCTGATAAATGGATCATCCGCCAGCCGGTTACTTTTCAAAATAAAACCTACTTCAATGTTCACCGGTTGCTGAGAGCCATTGATAAAAATGTGTTGCTTTCCAAATTATCCAAAGCCGATGAATGCAGCCCGGATGAATATTTTGTACCACCGGATAAATTGCTGGATGCCTTCCGGCAATATCCTTTTATTGTTACCAATACTTACAAACTGATTGACAGTTGCCATATTGAAATGGATTTTAAAACGGATAAAAACAAAAAGATATTCAGCAGTACAAAAGAAGACGACAGGATATTATTAAAGAAATTAACCG
>JANXUL010000312.1 GCA_025356235.1 Bacteroidota bacterium | reverse complement strand
GCCTGTTCAAGAATTACCGCAAACGGGTTAAGAATGCTGATATTGATTCTATGGTTACTTCAAAATCGAACTGATTGGCTTCAATCATTCATAATTCTTCGTTAATATAGCATTCCAGCTTTTATTTTTTAAAGCATCCATCATTAACCAGGCAGCAATACCCGATAACAGACAGAGTATAATGATTACAGGCAAAAAAGCATACACCATAAAATGTAGTACGGCCAGTACACCGGGAATCAGCATGGAGAATAAACCCCTGATAAATGTTCCGCTTTTGGATGCAGTTGATTGCTGCGTAGAAAAAGGTAATTCCTTCACTGTAATATAAGCAATGAACATGGTAATTAAAAGTTGGTTACAGATACCTAACATCAAATTAGGGATGATCTTTGGCCCGATAATAATAATGGCCGACACAGAAGTTGCCACTACTAACGGAAAATAAAATTTAACCATAGTGGCTTTTACCGCACCACTGATCAGATTGCCCGGCTTGCTTATGGGTGTGACATAATAAATCCAGGCTGCTTTAAATTTTTCTGAATAGATTACCTGTTTAAGTGCCATTAATAAAATGAAACTGCTGAAGTAGATAACCCCTATGAAAATAAATTTACCTCCACGCGATTCCTCCTGAATACTGCTCAATGATATTTTTGTTTTAACATTCATGAACATGATCACAATATATACAACGAGGTAACCGAGTGATGGGTACACTTTCATTTTAAAATCCCTGCTTCGCCCTGTTAATTTCCAGGTATGCAAAAACGCCATCCGTTCTGCACCCCGCTGCGTAAGCCATTCTGCCATTTGTGTGATATAGGCTGACGTGGTGGAAATAATTCCCTTATTGTTTGCTTTTACCGGTGCAGCATCACCTTCACTGCCACTAATCAATAATAATTTCTGGTTGAAGGATGGCGCAAAATATTTAATTACGATCCATACACTGGCAATCGGTACCACTATACTCAATATAAAACAAATCACAAGCGAGGAACTCAGCTGAAAACTTCTCAAAAATTGCCAGCTACCGGCAAACCAATAAGGGGGTGCAACCCAAGCCAGGCTGGAACTACTGATACTGTAATCTGCCAACGCTGCTTTACTAACCAATCGTGGAACCAGCTGGTATCCTGCATAAAAAAAGATAGCAAAGAATATCTGGAAATAACTGATGATACTTTTGAATTTTTCCGGTGTGGTCACTTTTAAAATAAAAATGTAGAGTGCATTGATCAGGAAAATGGTGAAGAGGGTAGCGGCAACTATTAAAAAAAGAAAAGGCAGTAAACCTGGGATGCCTTCATTAATACTGATCCATATCATACCCGGTAATGTCATGGGAAGCACCAGTTTTGATACATGGATAATGATGTGCAGCAGCCTTGCCAGTACAAATGTTTTATCGTTTATGGGTTTGGGGAGGATGACCATGTTATCGCGGACATCAATCAGTACAGAAGTAAAGTCGGAAATAAGTGTAGATGCGAGTACAAAAATATAAAACGAAAAATAGATGGTAAACTGCGTGATGTAATCCTTCCCTACAGCAAAGCTTACAAGGAACACAGCTCCCAGGATAGCTGATAAGAACATCGTACCCAATGTGGCGCCACTAATAGGTTTCTGCTGTTTCTTTTTTTGTGTTTGATGGAGTGAATTCGGCCTCCTGTCATCCATGATCAGCTTGGTGGTAAGTATGGCTTTAAGGTGCGGGATGCTTACGCCCATGTTCCGGTATAAGCTGGCTGGCAACAATAAAACGTGGAGGAAAAATCTATTGATAATGTTCATGGCAGTATGGGTTGCTTAGTTTCCAAATGCATTCATCAATTGGTCTGCAGCATCGGAAAGGGAATCTTTTGCTGTCATCTGTGCGAAAATATATTCGAGGCTGTGGTTACCCTGTTGTTGCCGCAACTCCTCAATGCTTCCATCGGCAATTACGGTTCCATCGCTGATGAGTATGATCCGGTCACTTACTTTTTCTACCACGTCCATCATATGGCTGCAATAAAAAATGGTTTTCCCCTCCCTGGCCAGTTTGCTGATAAGGTCTTTTAGAATGATTACGCTATTTGCATCCAGCCCGCTAAGCGGTTCATCAAGTATAATGATATGCGGGTTATGTAATAAGCCGGATGTGATCAACACTTTCTGGCGCATGCCTTTACTGAAGGTGTCCATTCGTTGGTGCATATTTGCCTCGAGGCCAAAAGCAGTAAGCATTTTTGTAATTCTGTCATTGGCAAGTTCTTTGGGCATATTATACAACTCGGCCATAAACCCCAGGAATTCAGCGGGCGTTAGTACATCATATAATTCTGCCAGCTCGGGCACATATCCGATCTTACTTTTTACAGCGATAGGGTCTTCTTTCAGGTTGATACCTTCGATGGTTACTTCACCTTCATAATCTGAGATCAACCCACATAAAATTTTCCCCGTGGTACTTTTACCGGCACCGTTCGGACCGATATACCCTATTATCTGTCCGGGGTAAATGGCCAGGTTGATGCCTTTCAATACCTGTTTGCTGCCGTAACTTTTATATACATTTTTAAGGCTGATAATTGGGTTCATGCGGGCTATTTAACGAATATGTACAATTGTAAATTTATTACAATATGATGATATTTTTTTTCATATCCAAACGGAGTTATACCCAGTATTGATAACCAGATATCAAATAATATTCTGTTTCTTTATGCTTTATGAAACAGGCACTGATTAAATTACATATTTCTGTTTTCCTGGCCGGATTTACGGGTGTGTTAGGCGTGCTGATCGTGTTAACGCCCGGGGTATTGGTTTGGTACCGTATCATGCTCACAGTGGTTACTTTATTTGTTTGGCTGTTATGGAAAAATAAAATAGCTAAAATTAGTATCGGAACAGTATGGAAATTATTGGGCATCGGTTCATTGATTGCGCTGCACTGGGTGTGTTTTTATGCGAGTATTAAAATGGCGAATGTTTCTATTGGCTTGGTATGTTTTGCATCCGTAGGGTTATTTACGGCAGTATTAGAGCCTTTACTCACTAATAAAAAATTCAGTTGGGTCGAAGTAGGGCTGGGGATGATCAGTTTAGCGGGTATCTACCTCATTTTTCATTTTGATACCCGCTACCGTACCGGTATACTTTTTGGAATTGCATCTGCTTTATTAGGGGCATTATTTTCAGTACTGAATAAAAAAAATGTAGAAGTAGCGCCGCCGCAAACGCTGATGTTGTATGAATTGAGCGGTGGACTGATTATACTCACTTTAGGTATGCCTGTCTATCTTCATTATTTCCCTGGCAGCTACCTTTTTCCAACCCTATCAGACTGGTGTTGGTTATTGGTATTGAGCTGGCTGTGTACTGTATTAGCGATGGACCTGATGTTGCAGGCATTAAAAAAAGTATCTGCCTTCACACAAAACCTTAGCTTGAATTTAGAGCCGGTATACGGTATCCTGCTGGCTTTTCTGTTATTTAATGAGAATGAAAAGCTAAATAATAGTTTTTATATCGGCTTAGCATTGATCGTACTGTCGGTGGTTTTACAGATGTTACGGATAGTGAGGAAGAAGCAGATTTAATGATCAAGCTAATTGCGAGATAAGGGACGTGAGTAGTGAGGAGTGAGTGGTGAGTAACCGATAATGCTTCCCTTTACTCACCATTCACCATTAATGCCTCACCCACTACTTCAATTCATACGCCACAATACTGTTCTTATAAAAAGTAGGTACGTAAACAATTTTCTTTTTTGCATCATACCCAATATCTGCACTGTTTATTTTTTGTGCTCGGGTATCCAATAAGGTTTGCTTATTGCCATTGGCAAATACATAATATACCACACCACTCCAGCAGCTTACTATATATTCATTTTCTTTTACCATTTCGATACCATCGGTGCTTGGATCCATCCCTTCTGCAACTTTGGATAATTGCCCGCCAATTAAGTTTACAAGGCTTCCTTTGTCTAATATCATCAGATTACTGCCAACTGCCAATAAACCGTTGGGCCCCTGCAGATTTTGGAGCAGGGTTACCACAAACCCTTTCTCAATCCGGAATACTTTAGATGTGCGGGTATCGCTCACATACACAGTACCGTTTTTATCAATCGTAATATCATTCAAAAAAACAGATCCTTCGATGGGGATATGCTGCACAATGGCTGCTTTATCAATATCTATCACAACTACTTCCGTCAGGTCGGCTACATAGAGTTTGTTTTTATAGATACCCATACCTTTGGGGGCATTTAGGCCTTTTACCCAATCGGTTGCTATGATCTTACCATTGAGGGCTACTTTACCGATAGAGCCTTTACCATCTTTGCCATCCGGGGTACCGTCAATATTGGATACGTACAGTAACTGAGCTTTTGCATCAAATAAAACTGACTCAGGTGTTTTTAAAAGGGTATCTGTTTCCCATTTTTTTACCAGTGAATGGGTTTGGGCCTTTGTAATATTACCTGCGATAACCGTTAAGAGTAGGATGATACATGCTGTTCTTTTCATACTTTTTATTTTAGATGGCAAAGATAAATATATCATCTGTTTCTTTAAATAACCTTTTTTTGAGTAAAAGCAGTTTCAGGATAACCGTTCATAAAATTCATGTAAAGAACAAATAACTATACTTTTTGTTTAGTTATCTTCGGAATCCCATAAACTAACTGTATATGAAGAATTTGCTATTTGGTTTCTGTTGTATGATTTCCACTACAACTTTCTCGCAAAAAAACCCATTGGATCATTCTGTGTATGACGCCTGGCAAAGTATTGGCAGCCGTATGATAAGTAATGACGGTAAATATGTGGCATATACCATTAATCCGCAACAAGGTGATACTTTATTGGTGATAAAAGCTGTAAATGGTAGCTATACCAAAGAAGTGCCGCGTGGTTACAGCCCGGTAATTTCTTACGACAGCCGCTTTATTTTCTTTCGTATCCGCCCTTTCTTTAAAGATACCCGCGATGCTAAAATAAAAAAGAAGAAGGCTGATGAAATGCCGAAAGATAGTCTGGGTATACTCGAATTGGGTAAAGATGATATTACGAAAATTCCACGCTTAAAAAGTTTTAAAGTGCCGGATGATTCAGGCAACTGGTTGGCTTATTTGTTAGACAAACCACTGGCTGAAACAGGCAGGCCAAGAATTGAACCAGATTCTGCCACCCGGGTAAATGCGATGATTTCTATGGCGGATAGTTTGATGCATGTAGCCGATAGCCTGCGCAATAAAGCCAATGATGTAAAACGTAATGGCTTTCCTGTTAGAGGGCCGAGAAAAGATACACCACCCGCCAAAATACCCGAAGACCCTATTGAAGAAGGTACTGAATTGGTATTGCGTAACCTGTTAACAGGCGAACTGCGCAGTTTTAAATTGGTTAGTGAATTCTTTTTTAATAAAAGAGGGACTGTCTTAATTGTTGAAACAACCAGGAAAACAAATGATGCCATTACTAAAGCCGGAATAGTGAGGGTTGATCTGATTAGCCATAAAACCGAAATTATTTTTAAAGGATTCAATGATGCTAAAGGATACCGCATGGATGAGGAGGGAACCCAGGTGGCATTTGTAGCTGAGCGCGACAGTAGCAGCAAGGCATTACAAAAATTCTATCAGCTATATTACTATAAGCAAGGTGCGGACAGTGCTGTTTTGATAGCTGACCGGAATACCCAGGGACTTACTGCCAACTGGACGATAAGTGAAAATGCAAACATCACTTTCAGCAAGAGTGGTAAAAGATTATTTGTGGGCACGGCAGGTATATTGCCTGTAAAGGATACCACAACTCCTGATTTTGAAAAAGCGGCTTTAGATGTATGGCATTATAATGATGATTATATCCAGCCGGTTCAATTAAAAACATTAGATGTTGAACTGCGCAGAAGTTATCCCGCAAGAGTAGATATCGGGTCAAAACAATTGGTGCAGTTGGGTAATGAACGGTTCAGGAATATGATCACGACCAAAGAAGGTGATGGCGATGTATTTTATGCAGCATCTGATTATGGGAAACGAATCGCTTCGCAATGGCAGGGGTATACGTTCAATGACCTCTATGCCATCGATCCAGAAACAGGTGTATCGGAAATGATCGGTAAAGATTTTAAAGGGAATGTGATACAGGCCTCTTATTCAGGTAAATATCTTTTGTATTTTGATGAGATCAAGGCAGGCTATTTTATTTACAATTCGGCTACTAAAAAAACATACCCTGTAGCCAAAGATATTAAGACATCTTTGAATGATGAGGAAAATGATGTTCCCGATGAACCCAATGCGTATGGGATAGCCAAATGGATGGAGAATGATAAATACGTGCTGATCTACGACAGGTATGATATCTGGCAGGTGGATCCGGACGCAAAAGAAAAATCTGTTTGTATGACCAGTGGCAGGAAAGATAAAACCGAGTATCGGTATATAAGTACTGATCCAGATGAAAAATTTATTAAAGCCGGGCAGAAATTACTTATGCATGTATTTGATGAGAAAGATAAAAGCAGTGGATTGGCAATCCTTGATCTGGGTAAGAGCAATGCCGTATCCATACTATTTAAAGAACCTGTAAGCACAAATGCCGTTGTACAGAAAGCAAGAGATGCAGATGTATTGGTTTATACAAAAGAAACCTATAGTAAATCAGCCGATGTGTATGTGCACCCATTAAACGGAATCCCTGTTAAGTTCTCGCACAGTAATCCACAACAGTCAGAATATAATTGGGGCACTTCAGAATTATTTAAGTGGAAAGCCTATACCGGTAAAGAAACAGAAGGAATAGTATATAAACCTGAAGATTTTGATCCAAAGAAAAAATACCCGCTGATTGTTTATTTCTATGAAAGGAACAGTAGTACATTATACAATTACCAGGCACCTTCACCCACACCGTCGCGTTTGAATATTTCATTTTTTGTAAGCAGGGGATATATTGTATTTGTTCCGGATATCTGGTATAAAACGGGTTACCCGGGTCAGGGTGCATATGATTATATTCTTAGCGGAACGAGGGCGGTAGTGAAACAAGGCTATGTAGATAGCACAAAAATCGGTTTGCAGGGGCAAAGCTGGGGCGGTTACCAAATCGTTTATTTGATTACCAAAACAAATTTATATGCAGCTGCATGGGCAGGTGCGCCAGTGGCTAATATGACGAGTGCTTATGGTGGTGTTCGATGGGGTAGTGGATTGGTGAGACAGTTCCAGTATGAAAAAACACAAAGCCGTATTGGCGCCACTTTGTGGGAAAAGCCAGAGCTTTATATAAAGAACTCTGCCTTATTTTCTTTACCAAAAGTGAAAACACCGTTGGTGATTATGTCTAATGATGCTGATGATGCAGTGCCCTGGTACCAGGGAATTGAAATGTATGCCGGCATGCGGCGTTTAGGGAAAAAAGTATGGATGCTTACTTATAATGGAGAAGCGCATAATTTAGTAGAACGCAGGAACAGAAAAGATATCCAGGTAAGGGAGCAGCAATTTTTTGATTATATGCTGAAAGGCGAGAAGCCTGCCAAATGGATTACCGATGGCGTACCCGCAGTAATGAAAGGCAGGGATTGGGGATTAGGATATTAAATCAAAAATCAATAGTTAAAAATCAAAATAAAAAAGTTCAGACGGTTTTTTACCATCTGAACTTTTTTATTACGCTGTGAAACTCCCTTCACTCTGCGATCTCCGTGTTAAAAAACAACACTAAGACTTTACCAGTTATTTTCAACACAGTAGTTCACGGAGTTATACCGAATGTTCAAATTTTAACCATAAAAATCCACCGAGCATAGCAAGCAGAGAAGCGAGGAGTACAGATATCTTGGCTATATCCTGTTGCGCAGGATCGGTAAAGGCAAGAGTAGAAATAAAAATACTCATCGAAAATCCGATGCCTGCCAGTAACCCGGCACCGATCATTTTATGCCAGTTAACACCCCTTGGCAGGTCAGCTATTTTTTTCTTTACCAAAAAATAACAGGCAGCGCAAATACCCAGAGGTTTACCCAGGCAAAGCCCGGCAATAATGCCCCAGCTTAATGGGGTATTCAATGCATGGAAACTACTGCCGGGTAAAGCGATAGCTGTATTGGCCAATGCAAAAGCAGGCATGATGATGAAATACACAGGTGCATGAAACTTCAGTTCGAACTTAGTAAGGTATGATACAGGGACCATCAACGCAAAAACCACACCTGCAACCGTTGCATGGATACCCGAATGATACATACAATACCAGAGTAGTAGTCCCAATACCCAATGCACGATACCAAACTTTATTTTGTTACGATTAAGCAGCCATAAAATAAAAACAATACTGCCGCAGCCAAGTAAATACAAGCGTTGAAGTTCCCCACCATAAAACAAAGCGATTATGATGATGGCACCCAGGTCATCAATAATAGCCAAAGCCGTTATGAATATTTTTAAACCCACGGGTATCCGTTTGCCAAGTAGTGAAGCCACGCCTAAGGTAAAAGCAATATCTGTAGCTGTAGGCACAGCCCAGCCCTGCATAGAATCCGTTCCTTTATTAAATAGTGTAAATAAGAGTGCCGGTACCAACATCCCCCCAATTGCGCCAAATATAGGCAGCGATGATTTTTTTATAGACGAGAGTTCGCCATTCAGAAGTTCCCGTTTAATTTCCATCCCCACTAAAAAAAAGAATATGGCCATCAACGCATCATTGATAACAAGCAGTGGGGAGTTAGGAATGAATAAAAAACCAAGGTGTGCATGATGATCATTTGTGCCATTGAATGTGGCCTGCCACATATTACGATAGCCCTCCTGCCAAAAACCAGTATTTGCCAGAAAAAGGGAGAGAACCGTGCAGGCCAATAACGTAATACCAATGGCCCTGCTATCAAGCATAAACTGTTGAAGAGGGTGAATGATTTTTCTCTTGACAAAATGAATCATACGGGTAAGTTACTACAAGGTTGGGAAATGCTGTAAACCCCAATTGCCAGGGTTATTCACTAAACTTATTTACAAATGTGAATTACTATGTGTACATCATACATGGTAATGGTTTAATAATTTGGTGGTTTGCATAATTCACTATCATTACCGTTTAATGCACTAAGGCATTACGAATTATTCTATTTTGGTTTTATTGAATTACCCCCTTCAAAACACCCAAAATGAATACTTATGCAGTATTCTGCATTTTTGTATACTTACGGGCAGCCTCTTTTTTGGTTAATTATTAACCCGGTTACAAATTATTATTTATTATTACACTCGTATTTCAAACACACCCTCTATGCAATCATTTATACATAATCCCTATTTCGAAATTATTGTAC
>JANXUL010000284.1 GCA_025356235.1 Bacteroidota bacterium | reverse complement strand
CGATGATTATTTTTCATACAATAATGGAAAGATTGTTTACGCTGCGTACCAACCCGATGCACGCTGGGGCTACCGCCATTATCTTATTGCCGTCATGCGAAATATCAGGGGATAAATATTTTGTATGTGAGATTATTTTTTTTTCCTCCCCTGTTTGCATATCAAGTAATTTGATCGTATTGAATTCGCGGTAGCCCCAGCGTGCATCGGGTTGGTACGCAGCGTAAACAATCTTTCCATTATTGTATGAAAAATAATCATCGCCCGAAATATCTTTTACAGCGATTTTCTCTTCGCTTTTATCTGTATGGATCTTATAAAAAGCGGGAACTGACCGGTAACTGTTTTTTACAACAATCAGCGAACCATCGGCGGTGAGGTATGGATATTTGTAATTAACCACATTGTTCTTTTCGGTTTGGGTAACCCAGTTTATTTTTTCATCTGCCGTTGCCTGCCATTGCTGTTGGTAATATTGCATTGCATCCTTTACAAACTGATCGAATGGAATGCCTGTATATTTTTTTACTGCGCCTTGAAAAGGATAGAAGAAAGGTGTAAAGCTTGCAGCGTCTCCCGTTATTTTTCGCCAGATATCATCACCATATTTTTTTCTTCCATAGGTTACCAGCAGATACCCTAAGTCGTAATGATCGGGCACATAGTGCCGCAATGAACCATTGCGCATTTTTTCGTAACCGTATGTGCGGTTGGCAATATATAATGATTGGTAGCTGCTCAGGAATAAAGGAAGTGTACCCCTGCCCTGCCGGGTTAATTTGGTTTCATTGAATACGGCATCTCCTTCAAAAAACCAATCGGGAACTGCAGCTGCATTCGCTATGGCCTGCCCTTGCTCACCTAACAAAATGGAAGCGAATTTGGAAACCCCTTTATTAAAATTACTGTATTGCTGCACATGCCTGAATTCATGAACAGCGAGGTTATCGGCCCAGTTAACGGCACCTAATTCAAATGGGTTTTGTGGAGGTGTGAGGTAAAACTCGCTCCTGTATGGGGCCAGGCCAACATAGGCATTGGATAAAAGTGTCTGGTTATGTAATACAATACTCACTTTTCGTATCCTGTTGCCAATGGATTGTGCATAATTTTTTTGCAGTGCATGCACGACCGTGGAAATGCGTTGGGCTTTTGCGTCAAATCCTTTGGGGAAGATCACCCTCACCGTATCTGTATTGATCTGTTGCCAATGTATGGAAGATGGGTTACCACCAAACTTCTGCGCATAGGAACACAATAAGCCGCTCAAAAAAAAACCCAACACCAAAATGCGTTTCATCCCAAAGAATTTATTTGAAGTTACTGAAATGCAAACAGGGTTGATTGATTTCATAAAAAAAGGTATCATGTTAAGTGATACCTTTTTCAATACGTTAACAAAATATTATGGGGTGAGTATTTCAGCTAATTTTTTCTGTAATTGTTCCCCATTCAGGTTTTTGGCAATGATCTTTCCCTGCGGATCAAGTAACAGGTTCTGCGGTATGGCCTGAATTCCATATTGCTGAGCCACTTCATTCTGCCAGTATTTAAGGTCGGATACATGTGTCCAGGTAAGGTTATCATCATGTATGGCTTTCAACCATTTTTCTTTGGCTCCGGGTTGATCAAGGCTTACTCCGAGTATATCAAACCCTTTACCTTTAAATTGATTGTAAGCGATTACCACATTCGGGTTTTCCCTGCGACAGGGGCCGCACCAGCTGGCCCAGAAATCAACCAGCAAATATTTTCCTTTGAATGAAGCCAATGTAACAGGCATACCCAATGTATCATTCTGCGTAAAGTTCATAGCTATACTACCCACACTGGTTTTCCTTGCAATGTTGATCTGGCTGGCTAATTTTTTAGCGGAAGGCAATTCTTTCTGGGCAGCTGATAAGCGGTTAAATAAAGGTTCTACTTCCGCTACATTAATATCCCATCCTGCAAATTGTGAAAGGGCAAACATGGCTATGGGTGATGTCTGGATATTTTTACTTGCATATGCCCCATATGTTTTTCTGCTGATGATATCCATTGAATCTAATTTATTCTCTGCCGCTTTTCTTACCGGCTCATCTTTTGCTGCACTGGCTTTTGAATACTCTGCGCCATAGGCTGTCATAACATCATTAACCGGTTTCAGCAAGGCTTTTAAAACAAGGTAGGCTTCATGTGTTTTTGAACCTTTTACCGTTACATTACTGAATGAATCAACGGAGACAATTTCGATATTTTCGGCCCCGAGGAAAATCGTTGTAAAATCCCTGGCCCCTATCATCTTTATTGGTTTCCCATCTGCATCCGGCTGGTATTGAATTCGGAGGCTGGACATGGTTGGTTCAGCAATTTTACCCGAGAAGGTATATCTGCCATCTTGTGGCACCATGCTATCTGTCACATTTTTATCACCT
>JANXUL010000280.1 GCA_025356235.1 Bacteroidota bacterium | reverse complement strand
GAATGAAGCTTCAATGTTATCAGTTAATTTATAATACAAACCACCGGTTAATTTAAAGTTGACAGTTGTTGGGTCTACTACATTTTTTTCATCCCATCCGGTTCTGCTGACAGATTGATTTTGGAAGATGTTACGGCCTCTATCATATAAGAAGTAAGATCCCCCTCCAGCTACCACAGCACCCGCACCTATAGCGGTAAGAAAAGAATTCAGATTTGCAAGCTTAGCACCCGGTGTTGCCGCTAAGAAAGCATTCGAAGCTCCTATTACTGCGCCAGGTATTCCTGCCAATACAGACCTTGATATGGAGCTGAGGTTCTGGGTAGTTTCATCACCGTAAACATTCACACCATCATAATTTGGATCAGATTCTCTGGAACCGGGTATGGTTTGATTGCCTGGACGGTTATAATTATCAGTCTGATTAGCCAGCCAATCCTGCGCCTGTACAAACTGGGCATTAATTTTATAGGCAAATTTTTCGGAGAGTTTTTTACCCCAACGTACGCTCCAGTCAAAATAAGAGGCCCTTGGGCGTTGTTTGCTGTCAACATGGTTTACACCTTGTTTGATCTGGAAACTTAATCCCTGGTATTTGAATGGGTTCTTACTATTGATAAGTAAAGTACCATTCATTCCACCCGAGCCGTATAATGCTGATGAGGCACCAGGCAGTAATTCCATATTGTCTACATCCAGTTCAGTTAAACCAATTACGCTACCCACCGAAAAGTTAAGGCCGGGTGCCTGATTATCCATACCATCCACGATCTGGTTTAACCTGGTATTACCACTGCTGTTGAAACCACGTGTACCGATACTTTTGAAAGTTAAACTTGCTGCTACTACATCTACCCCTTTCAAATTGGTAAGCATATCATAATAACTCACCGCAGATGTATTGCGAATAGCTGCGGAGCTAATTCTTTCGATGGATACTGGTGACTCAAGAATCCTTTCCGGAACCCTTGAAGCCGCCACCACTACTTCATCACCTAAAGTAAATGAGGTGGCAAGATCCACATCCACCACAGCATTATTTCCGGTTACTGACACCTCCTTGGCCGCATAGCCCACAGAAGAAAATACAAGTGTGAAAGGCAATTTTTGAACAGTAGAAAATTTGAAGTTACCCTTGTCATCGGTAAACGTTCCTGCTGAACCGCCTTTAATTGTTACGGATACAGCCGAAACTGCTTCTTTGGATTTACCGTTTTTAACACTACCGGAGACGGTAGTTGATTGTTGGGCCATTACCGATACACACATAGCTGTACCCATGACCAACAACCCGCAATGGGTTAAGAATCTTCTCATATAAGCAAGTTTTAAATGAATTGTTAATAAAAATAGCATTTGTTAGTTTTGTATAAAAATTTAATTTGTCCACAACTAACGTCAGAGTGTTGAGAAAAATTATGTGTGTTACCCCTTATTTATCAATGTCCTATCTAATTTTACGAGATGGCAGTCTTTCAATTTCCTTCGCAAACTAAGCTATACCACGGTAAAGTAAGAGATGTTTACAGCATAAAAGATGATTGGCTAGTAATGATTGCCAGTAACCGGATTTCTGCTTTTGACGTAATTTTGCCCCGGCCTATTCCCTTTAAAGGGCAGGTTCTCAACCAAATAGCTGCTTTTATGCTGGAAGCTACCCGGAATATTTGTCCTAACTGGCTTATAGATGTGCCTGCGTCGAATGTATCTATCGGAAAACGTTGCATACCGTTTAGAATAGAAATGGTTGTGCGGGGTAATCTGGTGGGCCATGCCTGGAGAACTTACAACAGCGGCAAAAGAGAGCTATGCGGGGTAGGTTTACCGGAAGGTTTACATGAAAATGATTTTTTCCCTTCCCCCATTATCACCCCTTCCACCAAAGCCGAAGAGGGGCACGATGAAGACATTTCCAAAGAAGAAATTATTGCCAAAGGGCTGGCTACTGAATCTGACTGGAAAATACTGGAAAAATATACACGTAGTTTATTTGCCCGGGGTAAAGAAATTGCTGCTAAGCAGGGATTGATTCTGGCAGATACAAAATATGAATTTGGTAAGATTGGCGATACGATTTATTTGATGGACGAAGTGCATACGCCGGATTCATCCAGGTATTTTTATGCAGACGGTTTTGAACAAAGGCAGGCAAGTGGTGAGAAACAAAAACAATTGAGCAAAGAATTTGTAAGGGAATGGCTGATCGCCAATAATTTTATGGGCAAAGAAGGGCAGGTAGTTCCGGAAATGTCGGACGAATGGATTGAAACGATCAGTAAAAGATATATTGAACTGTTTGAAAAAGTTACCGGAAATCCTTTTATACCGGAGATATTAGATGATACAGTTATTGACAAGAAAGTGAATGAGGCATTAGTGAGATTGAAAGCGGTTTGATTAATTTTGGATTTTGATCATCCATCCAAATCAATAATAAGAAACAAATTTTCCCTGCCCATCTGGCATATCGAAAATAGCAGCATTAATATCGAATACTTCTTTCAGTATTTGGGCAGTAATATGCTCATTTTTAGAAAGTGTTCGGATAATATGCCCTCCTTTCATAAAAAATATTTTATCGGCATATTTCAGGGCCAGGTTTACATCATGTAATACTGCTGCTACCGCTACCTGCTTATGACAAAGTAATTTTGCTTCCTGTAATAACTGGTGCTGGTATTTTATATCCAGGTGCGAAACGGGTTCATCAAGTAATAATAATTTTTGTTGCGTAACTGATGTATCTCCTATCTGGGCCAATACACGGCTCATGTGCACTTTCTGTGCTTCACCGCCGGAAAGTGTATGGTAATTGCGGTCTTGGAGATGCGAGATTTCCATTTTATCCATCTGCTCATCCACTATCACTTCATCCATGGCAAGCGGATGGTTTTTGAAATAAGGATATCGCCCCATCATTACCATTTCCCTCACAGACAAAGGGAAGCTGATATGGTAGTGTTGTGAAACGACAGCTCTGTGCCTAGCCAATACTTCTGTTTTATATCCGGATAGTTTTTCTCCTTTAAAAAAAATATTTCCTGTAGTTGGGAGCATTGTACCAGACATCATTTTTAACAACGTTGATTTGCCGGCTCCGTTGGGGCCCATGATTACCACAAACTCACCTGCCCGGATCATAAGTGATACTTCTTTTACTAAAAAAGATTTACCCATTATTAATGAAACATTTTGCACATCAATCACGCCCACCTCCTTTTGTATTGAGCATGTTAGTGCGTTTTAGCAGGATAATAAAAACGGGGGCGCCCACTAATGATGTAATAATTCCAATGGGTATTTCTGCGGGGGCAAGTAATAACCGTGCACCCATATCGGCCAGCGTTAATAAAACAGCCCCGGCTATCATTGAGGCGGGTAATAGTTTTTTATTATCACTGCCAATTAATAACCGCATAACATGTGGCACGATCAATCCCATAAAACTAATCACACCTACAAATGCAGTAGCTACCGATACCATGGCAGTATTGTACAACATGATCTTTCTTTTTAATTTCTCTGTATCAACACCTGCATACCTGGCTTCTTCCTCACCCAATACCAAAGTATTTAATTGTTTGGCGTACCTAATAGCCAGGATAAAAACAAGGATAGCTGTTATACCGGTTATCCCAACCTGCATCCAGGTGGCGCCGGAAAATGTACCGAGGTTCCAAAAAGTGATGCTTCTCGCCTGTGGGTCGCGGGCTATATAACTCATAAAACCAGTACCACTTAACCCAACTGCGTTCACAGCAATACCAATTAATAATAAGGTGGTTACATCCATCCGTTTATTTCCTTTGGCCAACATATATACAGTATAGGTTGCGAGTAAACCGCCGGCAAATGCAAACAGCGGCACCAGCAAAGGCCCGGCTAATTGTTGTATGTTTTTACCCATGCCTGCAGATAAAACAAAAACAACAGAGGCACCAAAAGCTGCACCCGCACTGGTACCTATTAATCCCGGTTCTACTATCGGGTTCCTGAACAATCCTTGCATTAACACACCCGAAACTGCTAACACCGCGCCGGTAATCATGCATAACAATACACGCGGCAACCGGATCTGCAAGAATACCCCTTCATAAATGGTTGAAGGGCTTTTACCCTGTGCCCAATGATTAACAGCCGCAAACATATCAGCCACAGTAATAGATACCGCACCAAATGCGATGGCTGTTAGAAAGGCTACCAGCAGCAGGATAATTAATACCGGGAAGAAAAATTTATTTGTTCGCAACATTTATTTCGGGATGGATAAGGTTCATCAATTTCATCACATTCTCACCTGTACGAGGGCCAAAATAAACCAGGTCATGCTCTTCAAAGCGATAGATTCTGTTATTTTTTGCGGCACTCGTTAAACCAACACCGGGTACTGTTTTAAATTTTTCAATCGTGCCGCCCATTTTATCGAACCCGAAATTAGTAGCAATAATAATATCCGGGTTAGCGACTGCAACTGCTTCGGCACTGATTTGGCGGGCCCCTTTCGCATCGTAAACAGCTGTCTTTCCCCCGGCAGATTTGATCATTTTATCGCCTGCACCGTTACGGCCACTCATGACAAAGAAATTATTATTCGCCTGCCCATAGTGGATGATCATAACTGTTGGCGTGTCTTTCAATAATTTCTTAAATGACTTTACCCTTCCCATATCATTATCCATTTTATTAATAATGGAATCAGCTTTTGATTCAGCTCCGAAAAATTTACCAAGCTCCAGTAAAACCAGTTTGGCGCTATCGTATGTATTTGCAGCATCAAATATCTTTATCGTTAGTCCTACTTTTTCCAATTGCGGAATCACATTGGCCGGGCCTATATCATTGCTATGAATAACAAGGTCCGGTTTCATGGAAATAATTCCTTCCGCATTCAAGGCCCTGTGGTAACCTACTGTAGGCAACAGTTTGGCACTATCTGGAAATGTGCTGGTGAGGTCGCACGCTACTATATCGTGGCCTTTACCCAGCGCAAACATCATTTCCGTCAGGTGTTTTGAAATACAAACTACCCGGATATCTTTTTTTACATCTGTTTCTTTTTTTCCAAAACGCGCACAGCTTAAAAAAGATAAACCAATTCCCAACAGAATCATTGTCCTTTTCATAGTTCATTTTTTTAAATAAAGAGATAGCCTTTTTAGAACCACCTCTTTATTTATTAGAAATTATATTTAAAATTTATACCACCGAAATAATTGATCTTGTAAGGTGCTGGTAAATATGCATCGGGCAATTGGTTTACAAAAACCATATAAGCATATTGTGTGCCGGTAATGTTATTGGCACCGATAAAAATATCCAGATCGCAATGTGCTGAAAGACTGCGCTGAAAACCGAATTTAGCATTAAGCAAACTATAACTGTTTGTTTTATTGGCCCCATCTGAAGTAATCGGCATGCCATCTTTATAGGAATAGATAAGGTTGCCGTACAGTCCGGGGTTCGTGGTCACATCTACCCCCAAGTTGGCCGTATATGGTGCTACCCCAGCAACCGCATTTCCGCTATAATCAGCAATTATTGCAGCTGTTCTTGCTGCATTGAGTGTTTGATAACCAAACCCTACATATTTAAAATCGGAATAAGTAAGATTGGCGAATGGACTAATTTTTTTAAAGAACCCTATAGTCGATTCATACGCAGTATACTTCACCAATAGTTCTATCCCTTTATCATCCTGCTTTCCGCCATTGGCTACATAGGTATAAGCCGTAGTGGTGGTTGATCCGTTTAAGGGCACCGCTATGGCTGTCATCTTATCAGAGAAAGTACCTTTGAATAAAGCCAACTGGTATGTAAGCTTATCATTTAACAAGGCACCTTTTGTACCAATTTCAAATTGATTCCCTATTTCGGGTTTCAGGTCGGTGTTTAATTTTCCGGTTGTAGGTATAAAGAAATAGGAACTTACCGGTGCTTTATATCCTTTGCTATAAGATGCATACACGGAAAACTGTTTGTTAAAGACTTTATTGATGGCAATATGTGGTGAAACCATGCCATTATATTTTGTAGCAAATTTGGTTGGATTGGTATTGGTGGCTACATAAAATTTATCATTCAATTCAATGCTCATATTACTAACACCGATACCTGCTGTAACAGACACATCATTCGGCATCGCTAATGTCCATTCGGTGAATAAAGAACTGGTTCCTGTAATGGTGGATTGGTTACTCCTCATCGCCCCGATCATCCAGTAGGCATTGGCATCTGTTGGATTGGCTACCATATTATAACCAATGATTTGTGCATTCTGTCGTTGCGACTCGATACCGGCAATTCCACTCAAGCTTAGCCCGTTATTCAATGGAAATTTTAAATCAATGGTAGAACGAAGTCCATAATTAACCGGGGTTTTATCCGTCCATCCACCTGCAGAGCTTGCATTATTACTTACCCCTGAACCGAATACGGTAGTGGTATTTGAAAAATGGTTACTGAAATTATAGGTATGGCTCAACCCGGCCCGAAAACTAATGATTTCAGAATGGCCATTTCTTTTAATATACTCGGGGTTTCCGGAGTAATCAAAGTTGGCATATTGGGCAAGGGTTAATTCACCGCCTCTTGCATCATAACTGCTGCTGTAACCAAAATACGCGTTGATGGTTTGTTTATCATTGGGTTGAAACTCTGCAGCAATATTTACAAAGTCTTTACGCGAAGCTGTATGACTCATATAACCATCTGTTTTTTGACGCCCATAATTAACCAGCAATGATGAATGCTCTGTAGCCATTTGAAAATGGGTGGTGTACCGTTGCAGGTCATAACTGCCAATCAGCACATCCTGCCCAACAGTTGTTTTACCTTTTTCCGGCCTGATCGTTTTCAGGTTCACTACACCGGCAATAGCCAATCCATATATGGTGCCGGCCGGACCTTTGGTAACTTCTACATTGCCTACAGAACCAAAATCTATATCATCCATCAGCGTAATACCTTCTGCATCTGTTATCGGAATGCCATTGAGGTATACTTTGGAACCTTGACCATCAAAGTTGCTGCTTATTCCAGTGGTGCCGCGTACGCCATTTCCATAGCCGCGAATATTGAATTGCTGGCCTGAGGCAACCGCACGCCTTTGCATGGTTACACCGGGAATATTCGCATTCACAGCATCATCGAGAAATAAACCAGTACTTCTTTTCAGCTCCGTTTCCGTTAATTTGGTAATGGATACCGGTTGAAATAAAATTGATTTATTAAAATTAGAAGTAGCCGTTATTTCTACATCATTTAAATTATGTTCAGAAGGAGTAAGTGCAATGCTCAGCTCATCGGTACAATTTCTGACAACCTGCTTCTTTGTCTCATATCCAACGAATGAAATGGTTATATATGTTGCTTTGCTGCAATCAACGGTAAATACACCCGTCTTATCGGTTGTGGTTCCGCCTTTACCGGCAAAGTTTATTGTTGCACCCAAAAGCGGCATTTTTGTTTTGGCATCATATACCTTACCTTTTACAGTTCCCTGTGAAAAAACACCTGTTACAATACATACAAATACAAGTACACATGAAAATATTTTCATTACAATGATAGTTTGATGAAATAATAAATCAACCATCAACTCCG
Organism: Bacteroidota bacterium; assembly: GCA_025356235.1. Taxonomy (GTDB): domain Bacteria; phylum Bacteroidota; class Bacteroidia; order Chitinophagales; family Chitinophagaceae; genus Sediminibacterium. Next base: position 26,024 of record JANXUL010000280.1, on the reverse strand, counting down.
TAGAAAGAAGTTGACGCAATACAAAAAACAGAGTTTAACAGCGGGGAGGTGGCGTGCTTACCTGGCAGTTGATTGACAAACAGTTTCTATCATCTGTCAGAAAATAGGTTATTACACCGGAATGGGTAATATATTTTTGCATATTACCGGGTATGTAAAACAAAGAGAAGAATTTGATAAAAGAAATAGAGGTTGTGGAGGAACGGTTATGCTTATTTTGATGGATTTCTGCCAGCTGTTTTTCTAGTCTGTTCTCGGGGTCATCTTTTATTGAACAGATCCGGATACTATCACCTGACTGTTGTATAGCAATCACATCATACCATTCGCCTTTGTATCTGAATTCGTTATTATTTTCTTCCCAGTGAAAAAGCGGATCATCAATGCTGTTTTTCTCTATTTTAAAATTAAAATAGGAACCATACCTTGAATCGGTATGGGTGGCAAGGTATGATCGCATTTCCTGCTTTATACTGGATTTGTACAACGCATATACTAGGTGGTAGCCACCCATGTAAATTACAAGGCAGCATAGTATTAATATGGAGAATATTTTTTTCAAAGCAGTTACAGAGCACAATATAGCAAATGTATGAGGTATTCATTATTGGATGAACTACTTTTATTTAAACATATACCTGAAACTTATACCGCCATATAAGGTAGACTTAGGCCCGGGTGTAAAATACTTTGGTGCTACACCATTTACCGGCGTAAGGTTGATCACAACAAACTGCGCATAGCGGGTATTGAATACATTATTGGTTCCACCATAAATATCTATACTGAAACGGGGTGATTTATTTTCTCCAAATACTTTCCTGAATCCTGTTCTGATATTGACGAGATTATATGAATCGGAAAAGATGGTATTATCAAGGGTAATGGGCATCCTGTCGGTAAACATATCTGTCAGGTTCAGGTAAAAACCACCACCTGCTTCTATATCCAAGCCTGTATTCAAAATATTTTTGGGTAACCCGCTTACTCTTAAGTTGGTATAATCTTTTGTAGTGGTAGCATTGTTATTATCGCTTTTCAGGTCAGAATTGCGGCTGCTATTTAATGTATAAGAAAGGAAAGGCCTTATTAGCTGCAGGAAACTTTTTTGTTTGGGGATATATGCATAGTTAATAGTCACCTCCATTCCGGTAAAATTAACCGAACCTGAATTTACAAATGTAGTATATGACGGTTGCGCACCCACCGCTGGAAAAGTTTGGGATATCAGTTTATCGGATACTTCCATATTAAAGAAAGCAAAATCAAAATAAAGTGCCTGTTTTAACAAACTGGCTTTGGCACCTACCTCAAATGTATTGCTCATTTCGGGCTTTACATCGTCATTTACTTTTCCGTTTTGTGTAATGATAAACTGGTTGGTACCGGGCTGCGCGTAGCCCATACTATAATTGGAATATACTGATACGTTTTTACTGATCAGGTGGTTAACTACCCAACGCGGCGTTACTATCGGCTTAAATACTTTGAAACCGGATTGGTTAATATACCCACCACCCGTAGCGCGCAGGTCTTCATTGTCGTATGTAATAAAATTAGAACTGGCACTGAATACCATTAATGTATTTTTCGCGAGTGTTAATTCTATTCCCCCGAAAACATTCCATTGCATGGGTTTTAATTCCTGATCAGTTCTTAATGTGCTTAATGCACCATTGGTAAGGTTATATGATTTTTGATAAATGATATTTTTAATTCCTTCAAGGCCCAATGTAAACCTTGTTGCCACATTACCGATCTGTGGCGTATAAATAAAAGCTGTACGCAAACCAAAATTACTCCGGTTGGTTTTAGTAAGGATGGCGGCCGCGGGTTGTCCTATTTCCTGGGTACCGATAAAAAAAGTTGTCTTATTACTCAATAACCTCGAAAAAGCATATTCCTGTGTAAGGCCCAACCGTATGCTTTCCAGTTCACTGTGCGAATTGTTTTTAATATAACTGATCTCTGCACTGTCAGGATAATTAATCAATCCCAGGCTATCTACCTGGCCGGACAACTGATCATTTGATTTGGTGTATTGTGCAAAGAGGGTAATAGTGCTCTTGGGAATATTATAAATAGTGGCATTCAGGTTCCAAAAATCTTTTTTCGAATTACTGTTCATGCGGTAACCATCGGTTCGTTGCTGGCCATAATTGAACAGGATATTGGTTTTATCATTTCCTATACCAACAGAAGTTGTTGTACGGAACAAGCCGTTCGATCCTGCCAATAGTGATTGCCTGATGGTTGTTCCTTCCGGTGCTTTTTCTGATAAAAGATTTACCACACCACCAATACCGGTTCCATATACACTTGATACGGGCCCCCTAAAAACCTCTACCCTGCCAAGTGTGGCAAAATCAATATCATCTAGGTTAGTAGTACCATCTGCATCGGTAAGCGGAATATCATTGTAATAAGCTTTGTAACCAATTCCGTTCACATTATTCTGGTTACCGTAGCCACGTAATATGATCCTTGCACCGGTATTTATATTGCGCAGTTCCATCCGCACACCGGGTAGCAGGTTAAAACTGTTTTCCAGGTAGGTTTGGCTGTTGCGTTCAAAATCTTTAGTTACCAATGTTGCAATGGAACCCGGTGTTCGCAATAAACTCACCCCATTGTACAATCCGCGAACCTGTATCGAATTGGTTTGATAGTTTACCGGTTCAAGAAACACGTTTACGATTTTTCGTTCGTTGGTAACCAGTATGGTCCGGGTAGTATAACCTTTGGCCGATACAATAAGGGTTTCTGTATTATCACCCCGCAGATTTAGTTGCAATGCGCCGCTCTCATCAGCCCATACGGAATCTTTCGCGTTCATAATCACCAGGGCGCCGGGTATTGCCTGGGCCAGGTACAAATCTTTTACCGTGCATCTTACAGAAGAAGACTGTGCCTGTAGCCGTAAAGTGCCACTACTTAATAATAACAGCCATAGTAATTTTTTCATCAAGTGATCCTGCTTTGGTGGTGAAAGAATGCGTTACCGTATATTGGTTTATTTTCTACTTCAACATGCTCTTATTCAATATTGGATATTCATTATACGTGAATGTTTATCGCCGCAAGCTTCGGCCTGAGCCTTGCCTTGCTTTTATTAAAAATATTTTGACCATTCTCTATACCTTTTCTGATTTCTTTCTGACGTTCTGCCGGAAGGTGAATCGTTTCTTTACATTCTGTACTGCAACAGCCAGTATAGTTCTCTGCACATTCTGCGCATTGAATAAACAATAAATGGCAACCGTTATTTTTACAGTTCGCATGCGTATCACAGGGCTTCCGGCATTGATGGCAGTTTGAAATTACATCTTCTGTAATTCTTTCGCCTAACCTGTCGTCAAATACAAAATTCTTACCGATGAATTTACTTTCCAGTGCAGATTCTTTGGCCTGTTGTGCATAATTGATGATACCACCTTCCAGGTGAAATACATTTTTAAACCCACTGTGCAACATATAGGCACTCGCTTTCTCGCAACGGATACCTCCGGTGCAGTACATGATGATATTTTTTTCTTCGTTGCCCTTCATCATATCCACTGCCATGGGTAATTGATCGCGAAAAGTATCGGAGGGAACTTCTACGGCATTTACAAAATGGCCCACTTCATATTCGTAGTGATTACGCATATCAATCACGATTGTATCCGGGTCTGTGAGCAATTCATTCATCTGGCCCGCATTAACATACCTGCCTTTTTTCTCCATACTAAACCCGGGATCAGTAATGCCGTCTGCAACAATCTTATCACGCACCTTGATCTTTAATACCCAAAAACTTTTACCCTGACCTACCGGATCATTTAGTCGGGTATCATTTTCTACGGCTTTATTTAAGCGAAGAGCACGTAAAGGTTCTATAGAAGACAGAAACAATTTGAATGCCTCAAAATGGTGAACGGGTACGCTTATTTGCGCATTGATACCTTCTTTGGCAATATATATCCTTCCGAATACCTTTATATCGTCGAGGTTTTTGTATAAAAAGTCGCGGAATTCCTGTGGATTTTGCACAGGAAAATATTGGTAAAAACTAATGGTTGTTCTCGAAAAAGATTCTTCCATCAGGTGCTTTTTAAGCTCCTCATTTGAAACACGGTTGTGTAATACAGGCATGATCATCCATTTTAGACATCCTCTCATAAGAATGTTCCATTAATAAGGAGCCACTTGCAGGGTAGCCAAAATTTCGGGTCGAAGATACTGATTTGATGGATACTGTTGTGAATTGTGAGTAAGCCAGCATTGTTTTACCCTGGTTACTTCACCACTCACAACTTGATCTGTTTAGAAAAAAGGCAGTGATACCCGGAAACCACTAGGCCGGCCTCCACCTTTTTCAAAGCCCTGTACAAAATCAATACGGATCACTTTTAGGATATTTTCTATACCAAATAAAGTTTCATAATAATCAGTTCCGTTAGCAACATGCAACACATTTACACCAGTTACAAAAAACCAATTAAACTTTTTGAAGCCCGGGATTTTATTGCTTAGCAATCCATTCAAATGATATTCTGCATGCGCGGCTATTGTAAAACTGGCGGTATTGCTGTATTTGTAATAGGGTGCCAGTTGAAAACTATTCAACTCACGCGAAGCCAAAATGGTTTGGTTACCGAGGTAATGCTGGTAATCGGGTATAAAGGTTTTAGCGGCATCAAAGAAACCACCGGCATTAATATTATAATTGAATTTTCCGGCCAGCTTCAGGTCGAGTTCATCACTTACACCCAGCCGCCATTTGGTATAATCAACATCACTTCCCAAAAATCCATTAATACCTTTGGTAATAGCAGCAGTGAAGGTTGGAAACTTTGAACCCAGTCCGATTTTTCTACCCGGAAACTCAATATAATCAGCACCGGGCCGCCAGGTAACGCCTACTGTAAAAACAGATGCCTGGTTACGCGGCATATTTACATTGGTAAGGTCTGTGGGATAGTTAGGGGTATATTCTTTATTATTAGGGTTCTTCCAGTTAACGGGGTCTGCCAGGTTTTCCAATGGCTGCCTATCCTGAAACTGAAAATTGGCACTGATGATCAAACCATTGCCCATGCCGGTACTATATCCCACACGAAAGAAATCAGCTTCATATATTTTCAGGTGATTTGATTTATACGCAAGGGTACTGATTGAGTTGATACGTTCAGAAATTGATCCAGCATTATTGAACTGGTATATCTTTCGCCCACCTGCAAGGCTAAACGACTGAAGATATTTTTTCCCGAAGTTATAGCCGATACTTACAGAAGGATTCAGGTGTTTATTGGCAAATCCATAGCGGATATCGGGATTTATAGATAAGAATTTCCTGCCATCAATACCACTATCGAAACGCCGGCGGTAACTGGCTGATAAATTTACCACGCCACCTTCTACAGTATTGTAGTTAAGCGTGCTTAACAAAGAATTAAAACTGATGCTCTCTTTTCTTTTTCGTTTGGTGAAAGACTGTCCATTGAATAATAATCCGCTGAGTTTAAATTTATTTCTTTTTTTATCCAGCGAGTCAAGATATCGGGGGTCTTTTCTTACCTGTTCAAGGCTGTCTTTCTTTTTGTAATCGCGTACCTCCTCTGTTAATAATGGAAGTGGCCGGATACTATCCCAATAGGCATTGGATTTTTTATTGGAGCTATCGGAAAACTTGAGAATGGTATGATCGAAAAATTTAGGTTTGAATTTGGGATCCATATCAAACTTATCGTAAACCTGCACAAAATTGCCGAAGAAATCAAAGCCCAGTACCTTACCTGAAGGATAAATAACCTGGTTTTTAATCACCCATACATTACCGGAGGGCACATACAATTGCTGTATACGCAATGTGTCGAGTAACTGCATCTGTTGGAGTTTTACCAAAATAAGGTCAAGGCTTTGTATGCGCCACTCGTTTTCAATAATATTGATATATCCGCTGAACAAAGGTTCATACGCACGACGCGGAATTACTTTTATCCGGCTAACTTCCCTGCCATTTTCATAAAAAGTACCTTCAAATTTATAGCGGTAAAAATTGAGAGCGCCGTTGGCTATGGGTGAGATAAACCCGCGGGGGTTCAAATTTTCACCTACTGAAATATTATTTTCATAAAAAGAAATGATCTGCGGGTCACTCAAGCCAAAAGCACCGCTGCGGCCACTTACTTTGGTGGAGACCACTTCTACTTTTTCTTTCCCAGGTTCCAGTACAGAATATTTGGCTACGGTTTCGGATAAAAAAATCATTTTCCGTTTACTTGTATCGCCGTCTTCAAAGTCTACTTTCCTGCCAAAGATTGATTTGGGAAAACTACGCAACTGCATCTGCCCTTTAATATATACTTCACACTGAAATTTTTTGATTTCTTTCAAATGCTCCACCCTTTTTTCAATGGTTTTCCTGATAATAGCATAAGCGGGATCTTCGCCACCATTGGTTACCACCACTTCTTTCAGATTATATTGCTGGTTTTCCAATTCAAAATCAACCACCTGATCGGCCTTGCTTACCCTGATCTTTTTCTCAATAGATCTATAACCGATAAACTGACATACGAGTAAATACTCACCCGGCTCTAACTGAATACTATAAAAACCTTTGCTGTTGGCAGAAACGCCTTTGGTGGTACCTTTTACTAATAAGGAGGAGAAGGGTAATACTGCGCCGTTTTTTTCTTTAATAATACCACTAATGGTCGCCGAATACCCTGTAAGGGTAATCATTACAGTTAGCAGGACGGAAATTAACTTGCGCATACGTTTAGGTTAACCCGAAAATAAGCTTAGAAAGCTTTGTTTTCATAAAGGCTTGCCTGGATGAACAATAGTTTAACGTATTCTTATAAAGCCCTAAACGGTACCTTACCTTGATCTTCTCAAATAACTACCTGTTAGTGCAGCAAATCCACTTACCAACCCACCTACAATACCTGTAACCAATATTAATACAAGATAAGAACCGCCCAGTGGTAATATTTGGGCTACTTTGGCTGATAAGATATGTTCATTAGCTGCATCCTTTAATAAAGCCATTCCTGCCCACAATAAAAATAAACCCAGGAACCCCGACAAAAAAGCTTTGCCTGGCTTCTGGTGTATGGCAACGGAAACAATTAATGAAGTAACCACAAAACCCCACCAGGGAAAAGAAGTATATAAACCGGCAACGTAAGCCAGAAATGCAGTGATCGCAATAGCTGATAGTATTTTCATAAATGATTTTTAGCTGTTAGTAAATGTCATGTGCCATTTCATCTTATCACTTTTGGCGGCGGCTTCCTTTTTAATGAAGAGGATGCGATAATATTTTCCGGTAGCCCAGCTATCAACAAACGTATCATAGTATTTGCTGCCGGGGTTACCGCTTTGTCCGCCGGGATATACACCATATGCTTCTATCTCATCTGTTAAATGCACAATCATACGCCAGCTTGGGCCATGCATATCTTTAGTGGCATTGATCATATGGGTACCACCACCAATAGGCAAGTGCAGCCTGCTTAATGCGGGTATTTTCAGGAGATGATTTATGCGGGTATCTTTCGATTTTGCCCATTCCAGTTTACCCTCGTCTTCATAGTAATGTAATTTCCCCGAAGCTTTTTTAACAGCGGCCATCACATCATCACGTATACTTTCTGTTTTGTTGGCTGTGTTTATATTATCTGCAAAACGATAAGCTGAATCTTTCAACAAATTTTCCAGCAGGGTTGAAGCATCGGGCCATGTCATGGGTAATTTATTTTTACTGAACTCATCCCCCCATACTTCTGTTTCCAGGCTATCCCAGATACACTTAAATACAGTAGCCCCTTTTTCCGATGCATCACCACGCAGGTTCCAGCTCTTTAAAATATCTATATACTTTTTTTCTTCACCGGATAAAGTTTTTTCATCAATAAACTTCAATAATACCGGCCTCGCCATTTCTGCAAATACATTGTAGTTTTCCATTTGCAGGTGTTGCATATCTTCTGCAGTAATGGCATTCATGACAGACAATTTCCGGTTGATGATGATACCACGATATAAAGGAAAGCTGTTGGCTGCACCAAGATAATAAGGATAAGTAGAATCGGTTGACATCTGGTTGGCACTGCTGACAAAGCCTCTTGCCGGATTTTTCATCATGGGATTTTCATCCGCAGGTATGATACCCTGCCACATGTAGCTACTGTCTGTTCCCGGCATAATGGCATCGCCCTGCCTTTTCCAACGGGCAACAAAAGCACCCTGTTGTTTAATGGCAATATCCCCCGCTTTAGAAGCAAAAGCAAAATTCTGTCCGGGACATAACCAACCGGAAATTGCCTTCTGGTAATCGTTGTAATTTTTAGCGCGGTCCAGCTCATAAAAAGTTTGCAGGCCATTACCCGGCGCATGCGCTGTCCATTTAACGGCTAAATATTTACCATCTGTGCTTGCATTTTTATAGGCTTTATCATACATCACCGGGCCAAAAACCGTAATGGCAATTTTTTCCACCAGGTCTGGTTTCCCTTTTATTTTAATGGTTTCTGTACGCTGTTCTGCTTTTACCCAATCACCATTGAACCAATAATCAGATAATGTAGAATCTTTAAATTTCATATCGTAATAATCAATCACATCCCTTCCGGCATTGGTTACGCCCCAGGCAATGCTATCATTAAACCCTATAACCACGGCAGGTGCACCGGGAAAGCTGGCCCCATAGGTATTGTGTGATGGCGTACTGATCTGCACTTCATACCAAAGCGATGGCAGGTTCAAACCCAAATGCGGATCATTGCATAAGATGGGGCGGCCGCTTTTTGTTTTGCTTCCGGATACTGCCCAGTTATTACTACCATTGTCTTTATCAGCCACAACAGGTGCCATTGCTGTGCTTCCTGAAATGATTTTATTTTTATTCAGATAAACAGAATCAACATTTTTGGGTGCAACAGGTATAATACCGGGATAGCCATACTCTGTTCCCTTGGGTATGATCGGATCTAATGAATCCTGCACATTGGGATACAGTTTATTAAAATCATCATATCCGAAATAATTCTTGGCATTGGTCATTTGCAGGTCCGTTGTTGCACCACGGGCGGTAAGGTCGTATGCCATAAACATCATGAACAGGTAGGTTTTTAACGGTGTCCATGCTTCGGGTTTGTAATCAAGCAGTTTATATTCGAAAGGGATCTGTTCTGGTTTTAAAGATTGTATGTAGGCATTCACCCCGTCAGAATAAGCCTGTACCGTAGCTTTCATTTCCGGGTTCTTTTCCATATTGGCCATTGACTGTTCTGCTCCGTACACCATGCCCAGTCTTCTGAAAAAACGATCGGTGGGTAGCCTGTCTTCACCTACTATTTCACTTAATCTTCCGGCAGCTACATGGGTTTGAAATTCCATCTGCCAAAGGCGGAATTTTGCATGCAGGAAGCCCTGTACATAATAAGCGTCTATATCCTGCTCGGCATAAATATGGGGTACTAGGCGATCGTCCATATAAACATCCACTTTCCCTTTCAGGTCAGAAAATTTCAGATCGGCATCAAAACCAGTATTGGCAGCCTCTGCATTTTGCCAGAAACCATGTTGCGGGGATAGGAAATAACCCAACCTGGGGGTTTTACCGGTGCCGGTGGTCAACTGCATATTTAATACGGCCACCAGGCCAACAGTACACAGGCCGGAGATCAGAAAAGGAACAATTCTCATTAGCAGGCATTTAGGTAATGAAAATACTGATTTTTATGCATTGGTACACAGAATGTGCCCACCATTGCGGGTAGCCCACAATGGTTGTTCGGAAGATATCCGCGCAAAGGCGCAAAATCAATTAACACTTCCCCACTTTCACCACCTGTACTCCCTTCATGCCAAATGAATTTCCTTCTTTACCATTGTATCCCCCCTGCACCTTCACCAGTAACAGGTAACAGCTAGATTTTGCCGGCTTCTTAAATACCAGTTCATAAAAAGGTACTTCATCATGTACACTTACCCATTCGGTGCTGATAGAATCAGTAACAAGTCTACCTTTCTCACCCGGAAACAGTATAACAATATCGTAATAGTAACTATTAACACCCGCACTTTTGAAAACGGGATGGGTTTTGGCGCCAATATCAACACTGATTTTTTGCATATGGCTTGTTACAGTCACATCTACGTTCGTAACTAATTTTGCAAACGTATACCGCTCATTGAGCTCAAGACCTTCAATCGTCATCATGAGTGACAGCAGGTCGGTTTTTTCGGAACGTCGCACACACCGTAGTAGCTCCGGCCATACCTGCCCGGTCATAAAAGGGCTGTAATAACTTTTAAAAAAATGATATACAGGACTAACAGCCGCATTCAATAAAGCAGTTACCGAAGCGTTTTTTCTAAGGACTTTATTACAGGGCGCTTTTTTAAATGTACCCCTTGCCGCACGCACATGTTTGTCGTATTTAGTACTATGCACAAAAACCAACCCACCCAATGTTCCCTGCAATTCAATGGTAGCATGAATATTTTTTGCCATAACCGGTTTTAAAACGTATTTTGTTTATACACGGGTAATGACTAAAAATAAGTTTTTTTCTTCAAAAGAAATACTGCCGGATCTGAAAAAAAAGGTACTATCTACAGAGACCTTATAGAGATGTTATAGAGACCTTATAGAGATATTATAGAGATCTGACTTAACAGGCACTTCATAAACACAGTGGATACACAGCATGTACCCCTTATTCGAAAGCTAAGAAAGACAGCAGGCGTAATCTCTGCCATTGTTGGCACTTATATTTTATCCCTTCATCAATCCCAATCCCTGCCCTTCCCAGGTTGGAAAAAGGCTTTTATTATTATTGATCTTCAAATGCCCGTTAGCCACTGAGCTGAACACAGATCGGAAATCGGTACTCACCGGCAGATCGCGGCCATCTTCGAGGTCTTCTTTGGCTAATGTTTTTATGTTGTTATATACTTTACCACCCTTCACATTATTTCCTAAAACGAATAAACAGCTTGCCCTTCCGTGATCGGTACCTCCGGTTCCGTTCTGGTGCGCGGTGCGGCCAAATTCGGTCATGGTCATTACGGTTACATCATCCTGGTAGGCATCAAGGTCTTTCCAAAATGCGGCAATGCTATCGCTAAAATCTTTCAGGTTCCTGCCCAGTGCCCCATTAATCGTTCCCTGGTTAAAATGCGTATCCCATCCGCCACTTTCTGCAAAAGCCACTTCTAAGCCCACATTCATTTTAATTAAAGTAGCGATCTGTTTTAAAGAATTACCCAGCGCAGAATTAGGATATACGATACCATTGGCAGGTTGGTAATTCTTAATATTATTTACATTCAGCATTTTCATCGCATCAAAACTTTCTTTACCGGTGCGGTTTAAAATTTCACTCGATGTTTGATCGTATAACTGCTCAAATGATTTTGAAGCAAGGTTGGATGCCAATGGGTTGCCACGCATCTGTATGGCAAACTCCTGCAGGTTATTAATGGCCAATGCTTCATTATCGCCATACAAACTTCTGGGTAGCGAACTGGTTACACTTACTGCGCGAAACGGAGTGGCATCATGCCCTAATAAACCCACAGCCCTATTAAGCCAGCCACTGGTTGAGCTTTTACTGAAAGGCGTTCCACTTTCCATATAATCCTGCGCATCAAAATGGCTGCGTGTATTATTAGGGCTGCCCACACCATGCACAATAGCCATACGCCCTTCTGTAAAAAACGGTGCCAGTGATTGCATAGATGGGTGTAATCCAAAGCGGCCGTCCAGGTCCGTTAATTTTCCTTCGGTTTCTGCAGGACTCATATATAATGTGGGGCGAAGTGTTTTCAGGTTGGGGTCTGTATAGGGGCTAACCACCATCAACCCATCCATTGCACCCCGCTGGAAAATACAAACAAGTATTTTATTTTTTTTATAGGGTGATAGTATCTTCCTGCTATCAGCGGCACGGGCAATAAAAGTAGGTACCCCACCTACCCCTGCTGCAAACAGTGCCAAAGCACCCGACTTCATAAACGCCCTACGATTTACCATACAATAATGATTTGCTACGCTTCAGGCCACTTAAGCGGCCTGAAGCGTTATTTTTATTTTCTTTGAAATTCCGGTGAACCAATAATAATACCTGCTACCTGCGATACCGTATTCGTATTACCAGCCACATACAAGGTCGTTACCGGCAAATTCTTTTTACTCAATGCAGCCCTTTCATTTGCTTTTCTGTTACGCAGTGTGGGTGCAGTAGCTGTTGTGGCCATCATATCATCCTGCATGGAAGAGGCTGTCATATCAGGTGTAGTAACCGTATTTTTTACAGCTGCTTCTGTGATCTTTTTTTCAAGGTTGGCATCACGCACAATCGCTGTTAAACGCCTTATATTATCATCCTGGTTACGTTCCGGTAATAATATCTTACTGTAAATAATCAAAGCAGCTTCTGCACTTTCGGGTTCGTGGTTATCATTGAGTGCCGCGAGGTTGAGTTTTACACCGGGTATTTTTTCTGTGGCAAATGCCAATCCAAAATTCATCCTGTTTAATAATGAACCGGTATTGATCCAGTAAGTGGCCCTGTCCGGAAAACCGGTAGGTGCCTGGTAATAATAAAACCGTTGTCCCATTCGGGTACACCAGTTGTATATCTGGAAAGGCTGCTGCACATCTGCATTGGTAGCGCGTATGGCACTCACTGCAAATTCGAAAGGTGATTTTACTTTTTCACGTAATGCTTTGTTATCCCAGAACTCGCGGGCATTAGCCATTGTGATCAAAACCATTTTAATATTGCCTTTGCTTTTTAGAAAGGCATCAGTCATTTTATTTACGAGTTCTGCAGAGGGTGTATCGCTAACAAACCTTGTAGCCAGTTTAGTACAAATAAATTTAGCGGTTGAAGGATGGTTGGCCAGCATTTCCAAAACCTGTTTACCTTCCTCATATCCCCCATTGGCGGGGAAATTTCTGCCCAGAATGGTTTTGGCATTCTCATCGTGTTTATCTGCCTTAAATAAAAAATCTCCTTCTACTACAAACCCTCTTTTCGCCATTAAGCCCGGACCTGCTGCCTGTATCAGTTTCATTCCCGGCCCGTCTTTATACATAGGCATAATGCTCCAGCCGGTAAGTGCTCGGGCCACGGTAGTAACATCCTGTTGGGTATAGCCACCATCCACACCAAGTGTATGCAGTTCCATTATTTCACGGGCATAATTTTCATTAAGGCCCTGTGTTTTTTTTGCTTTGATGGCCTGCTCAAGAATTTTAGCACCTGGTTTAGATGTGTCGTTGACTATGGCAAGCATACGTTGTTTAACCAGCCTGTTTAATACGCTCTTTTCCTGTTGCCTTGCCATATCATTATCCATGCTCACACTCGATGCATTATCCAGGTATTCCAGCATGGCGGGGTGTTTGGCGGTGGCTTCCAGTATGGTTTCAAAATTGCCTAACACGTTTGGCCGTATGGCATCGCGTTCATAGGTAAGTACATACTGCTGGCATTGTCCTTTGGTGAGCGATACATTAAAATGATTGAACCAAAAATCCGTCAACACTTCACGCAACTGGTTCTGGCCATATGCGGCCCGGACAATTTTTTGGTTAACGATCTGTCTTTGTAATTCCTGTGGTGCTTTGTATCCCTGTTCATCCATCAGTTTTTTTAATTGGGCACGGTATTCAGGTTTATCTAAATTTCTGATAGAATCTTTATTAAGCAAGTTGTTTTTCGCGGCAATGCGGATAATCTGTCCGGCATTGAGATATGTATTTACAATTGTTTCATTGGTCATTGCGAGGGCATCATAACTATCAGCAGGCAAACGACGGGCTACTTCTTCATCTGATATATTGCCATCTAATTGTTGTTGAAGCCATTTGTCAAGTCCCATATCAACCACTTCTTTAATCTGCCCGGGTCTGATGCCGAAAGTAAAACGGCCCAGCAAATGCGCCGCAGCCTGTTCTTGTGTAAGCCCCATCTTCTTATACGGCATATTGATTTTCGGTTCAGGTGCTGAATGACTGCCTTGTACAAAGGCTGACAGTAACGTCATTATTGCACCCACGGTAAAAGTCTTGTACATCCGGCGAAAATTCATAAAGCGTAATTTTAGGTTGGATGGTTTGAGAGGATAAAGGTTTAATAAGGTGTACAGAAAGTGTAGCGTTATAAATAATGCCATTCCCTCTGTTAAGCTCCATACCCGGGTTTGAATTCAGTATTTCCTGAACCCTAATCTGCATAATTATAACTGGCTTTACAAAAGAGAACCTGCAGTAGTTTTACTGCAGGTTCTTATAAAAAATAATAGGGTGTTATGCTGTTTTCTTCATCGCCACCCTATACAATATCCAACCCATCAAAGCAAAGAATGCAGTACCCATTATAAAATAGCCCCCTTGCGATAAGCCTCCTGAAATACCTGCTTCAAGGCTTACAGCCTTTAAGAATTTCTCCCCAAAATCAGATCCTGCTAAAAAAGCAATCACAACCCCGGCTACGGCACCGCCAGCCACCAGGCCGGTTGCAAAAAGGTTTCCTTTACCCAGTTCTTCCTCCTCTGCATTCAATTGAATGTTGGCTTTCTTTTGTCTGCTTTCAACAATGCCCCTGATGGCGCCGCCAATAAATATGGGTAAAGTGGTAGCGAGCGGCAGGTACACCCCAATGGCGAAACTCAATGATTTAATGCCGCACAATTCCATGGTAACCGCCAGAAAAATACCTACTACCACATATTGCCAGTCAAGGTTTTGTGATAAGATTCCTTTGATCAATGTGGCCATTAAAGTAGCCTGCGGTGCAGGATATTTATCTGAACCAATAGCATGATGGATGCCCTGCTGCAACATTTCTGTTGTAGGCCTGTCGAGAAATTTTACGGTAATACCAATTACGATGGATGAAACAATCGCACCCACAAATAAAGCGATCTGCTGGTTACGTGGCGTTGCACCAACAATATAGCCACTCTTCAAATCCTGCGAAGTAGCACCGGCATTAGCAGCGGCAATACAGATCATACCACCCACAACCAATACCAATGGTTCAAATGCCTGGCCCGTCCAGCCCACACTTAAAAAAATCAGGCTGGTACCCATCACAGTAGCAATGGTCATTCCACTAATGGGGTTATTGGACGATCCGATCAGTCCCACAATTCTTGAGGACACAGTTACAAACAATGCCCCAAATAATATAACCAAAACACCAATCAATAATTTCTGTAAAACACTATCACCTGGTACCTGCGGCAGAACGGCAATCAATCCAATTAAGGCAAGGCTTCCAAAACCCACTACTTTCAGGCTTAGGTCCTTATCGGTTCGCAATATAGCGGCAGCACCGGGTTCGTTATTGGCTTTCAAGGAAGCAAAACTTCCTTTGATGGATTTAACAATAGTGGGGATGGTTTTTAATAAAGTAATGATACCACCCGCAGTAACCGCACCCGCACCTACCTGTCGGATATAGGCATAGTAAATGGCAGCCGAATAATCGCCGAATGTATGTGTTACAGGATCCCATCCGCCTTTACCACCTGCTTTAGCAATATCACCCAGGTAACCCAGCTTAATTAATTGTAATGCTATCATATCTGATGGCACTAAAGTTGACAGCAATGGTATAAACACCAACCAGCTTAACACACTACCCGCTACCAAAACTCCCGCTATTTTAGGGCCGATGATATACCCCACTCCCATATATTCAGGTGTAATCTCACCACTCACTTTGGCTGATGGAAAAAATTTATTTATCTGTTTTGTCGCGTAGAAAGGTGTTTCAGCAATTACATGTAAAACCTTTTGCAGTAAAGCATAGGTAAATGCTACGCCCAGCCCCCAGAAAGCGGTCTTTGCAAAATCACCACCTTTCTCCCCGGCTTTCAACACATCGCCGCAGGCAGTTCCTTCGGGATAAGGGAGATTATCGTGCTCGTTTACAATAAGGGCTTTACGCAGGGGTATCATTAATAAAGTACCGAGTAATCCGCCTACGATGGCCAGTATCAAAATCGTTACATAATTAAAATATTCTGCACTGCTCGGCGATGACAGAAATAAGAATCCCGGCAAAGTAAACGCCACACCGGCCGCAATACTCTCACCGGCAGATCCGGTAGTTTGTATAATATTGTTTTCGAGAATCGTTGTCTTTAAAAATTTCCTGCCCAATGTAATGGCTATCACCGCAATGGGTATGGAAGCCGAAACCGTTAGGCCGGCTTTCAACGCCAGGTATACTGTAGCCGCACCAAAAATGACACCGAATAAACTACCTACTAAAATTGACTTTACAGTAAGCTCCTTCATATTCGTTTCGGGCGATACAAAGGGTTTGAATGCTTTTTTTTCTCCGGGCATAGTTTATAGTTTTCGTTAGGGGCAGTTTAGACTAAAATGGTTAAAGTGTTTACAATAGTTGGGGTAGTTAGCGGGGTTTAAACCCTTTTTAAACCTCTTTAACCCTTTTAACTACTTTACCTACCCAAGCACTTTTCCCATTATCTTTAAAACCCAAAATACAACATATGCGTGAAATAGAAAGCGTTATAAAGAAAACCGGGATGCCCAAATCCGTTCCCTTTATTATTGGCAGCGAAATAGCAGAAAGGTTCAGCTTTTACGGTTTGCGGTCTATTATGGTCACCTATATGGCGGTTGCATTTTTCAATCCTTCAATGAACCCTTTGCTAACAGCCGAAGCCGATGCAAAGGCAAATGAAATGTCGCACCTGTTTGTTACGCTTGCTTATTTTATGCCACTTGTTGGCGCAATTATGGCCGACTGGTTCTTTGGTAAATACCGTGTAATTCTTTTCGTTTCAATTGTATATACGTTCGGTCATTTTATGTTGTCTGTTTCCGGCAGTAGTTACACCATTTTCAGTATGGGGCTTGTTGTGATTGCCTGTTGTGCAGGCGGCATCAAATCCTGTGTATCTGCCAATGTGGGTGACCAGTTTGATAAATCCAATGAAAACCTGCTTTCAAAAGTATATGGTTGGTTTTATATGAGTATTAACCTGGGCGGCACATTGGCGCCTTTGTTCATCCCCCTATTAAAAAAATATTATGGCCCTGAGATTGCTTTTGGTGTACCGGGTATATTAATGGCACTGGCTACCATTACTTTCTGGTTGGGAAGAAAAA
The DNA here is from genome assembly GCA_025356235.1 of Bacteroidota bacterium. Lineage (GTDB taxonomy): Bacteria > Bacteroidota > Bacteroidia > Chitinophagales > Chitinophagaceae > Sediminibacterium. The sequence continues at coordinate 8,866 of JANXUL010000280.1, read as the reverse complement.
AATATAAAAGGGTACCTCCTGCGGGTATAAACAAAGAGAATTTTTTTACTATATCATTATATGCTTTGTGGATCAACTTGCAGAATGTAGTGCTCAAACTATTCGGCCGCAAGCCGGGGCAAAAAGTATGGGAAGCTGTTGGCCAAAAATATTCTGCAAAATCTATTGATGGCATTAAAGCTGTGTATCGTGTATTAGCCGTATTTGCTTTTACGCCGGTATTCTGGGCATTATGGGATCAAAACCTTTCTGAATGGGTATTGCAGGCAACCCGCCTAGATCTTACCCTGGTTGGTAATTTTAAAATCTTACCCGAACAGATCAATTTTATCAATCCATTATTCCTGGTACTCCTGATTCCCGTTTTTACTTCTTTTATTTTCCCATTTTTAGAAAAAAAAGGAATCAAGCCAACCCCCTTACGCAAGATTGGAGCAGGACTTGTCATCATCGGTCTTTCTTTCGTGATCATTGCGCTTATCCAGGAGCGAATAGATATAGGTGGAAAGCCTTCTGTATGGTGGCAGATACTGGCATACATTCTTTTGGCAGCTTCCGAAATACTGGTTTCCGTAACCTGTCTTGAGTATGCGTATACCCATTCACCAAAATCGATGAAAAGTACTATGAGCGCATTGTATCTGCTCGGTATTTCGGCCGGTAACCTGCTGGTAGGTTTGATCAATGGAAATATTGTGAGTAAAGGATTCTTCAGCCAATTTACCGGAGCAAAATATTATTGGCTCTTCATAGGAATACTCGCTGTGTCCTTTGTAGCATTTCTGCTGCTCGCAAAACGGCTTCCTGAGAAGAGTTATGTGGGGGTTGAGGAGACAGTGAGTGATGAATAGTGAATGGTGAGTATGACTTTACATTTTTTTTTGACTAACTACTGACCACTCACTACGCACAAAAAAAGCATCTTACATTCGCAACATGAACATTTTACTACTCGGATCAGGCGGACGCGAACATGCCCTTGCGTGGAAAATGGTAAAAAGCCATCATTGTGATAATTTATTTATAGCCCCCGGAAATGCAGGCACATCAGAATTTGGCACCAATCTCAATATTTCAGTAACTGATTTTTCCGCAATCAAAACGGTTTGTCTCGAACAAAAAATAAATATGCTGGTGGTTGGGCCTGAAGAACCGTTGGTAAAAGGTATTTATGATTTTTTCCAGAATGATGTGCAACTGCAAAACATAATTGTAGTAGCACCCTCTGCAGAAGCCGCACAACTGGAAGGCAGTAAAGCCTTTAGTAAAAAATTCATGCAGCGGCATAACATCCCTACAGCGGGTTACGCTGAATTTACTTTAGATAATTTTGAAGAAGGAAAAAAATATATTGCACAACATTCTTTACCCATTGTTTTAAAAGCCGATGGATTGGCAGCAGGGAAAGGTGTGGTGATCGTTAACTCACATGAAGAAGCTTTACAGGTATTTGAAGAAATGATCATCCACAAACAATTTGGTGAGGCCAGCAGCAAAGTAGTGATCGAAGAATTTTTACAGGGTATTGAAGTAAGCGTATTTGCATTAACCGATGGAACACATTACCAGGTTATCGGCCATGCAAAAGATTATAAGCGCATTGGCGAAGGCGATACCGGCTTAAACACTGGTGGCATGGGCTGCGTAAGCCCTGTACCTTTTATGGATGAAGCTTTCATGCAAACGGTAGAAACAAAAATTATCAGGCCAACCGTGAATGGATTGGCAAAGGAAAATTTAACATATCATGGTTTCATTTTTTTTGGATTGATGAATGTAAACGGCCAGCCGTTCTTAATCGAATACAATTGCCGTATGGGCGATCCGGAAACAGAAGTAGTGATGCCGAGATTGCAAACAGACCTGGTTGCTTTATTTGCTGCGATGGACAATGGCACGTTAGTTGATACTAATATTTCTTTCGATGAAAGAAGTTGCGCAACCGTAATGGCAGTAAGTGGCGGGTACCCAGAGGAGTACAAAAAAGATTTTCCGATTAGCGGATTAGCTAACTGGCAGTTAAACAACACTTCTTTTGTTTTCCATGCAGGAACCAAAATAATTAATGAGTCTGTTGTAACAAATGGCGGAAGGGTATTGGCAGTAACCTCATATGGAAATACGATTGCAGAAGCAGTAATAACATCAAAAAAAGTATTGGAAAAAATTTCATTTGAAGGGATGTATTTCAGGAAAGATATTGGGTATGAATTTGAATGAAATCGTGAATAGTGAGTATGGATTGCGGCTAAATTTTACCCGTTAACCACGCACCATTGCCTACTCACCACTCACGATTCACCACTCACGCCTCAGGATTCTCTAAAAACCCCGAAAAATCAGTATTTTGGCTTTGTTAATTCAACTAATTTCAGTCACCTTTGCAGTCATTCATTAACACATTCGAACTTTTTATATACAATGGGATTGTTTAACTTTTTTACGCAGGAGATTGCCATGGATCTGGGTACGGCCAATACCCTTATCATACATAATGATGAGGTTGTGGTAAATGAGCCCTCTATTATTGCCCTTAACAGGAATAATATGAAGGAAGTACTGGCCGTGGGCAAGAAAGCGCTGATGATGCACGAAAAGACACACGAAAGTATCCGCACCGTGCGCCCCCTTAAAGATGGGGTGATCGCCGATTTTAATGCCGCCGAGCTGATGATCAGGGAGCTGATCAAAATGATCTATCCTAAAAAACCTCTTTTCCCGCCCAGCTGGCGGATGGTTATCTGTATCCCTTCCTCTATTACCGAAGTAGAAAAACGTGCCGTTCGCGATAGTGCCGAGCAGGCAGGTGCCAAAGAAGTATATATGATCCATGAGCCCATGGCAGCCGCTTTGGGTATTGGTATTGATGTGGAAGAACCCGTTGGTAATATGATCATTGATATTGGCGGTGGTACTACCGGTATTACCGTAATAGCCCTGGCAGGTATTGTTTGCGACCAGAGTATCCGTATTGCCGGTGATGAATTTACAGCTGATATTATGGAAGCCCTTCGCCGTTACCATAGCTTATTAATTGGTGAGCGGACTGCTGAACAAATCAAGATCAATGTAGGTGCAGCAATGAAAGACCTCGATAACCCGCCGGATGATTTGCCCGTAAACGGTCGTGACCTGGTAACAGGTATCCCAAAACAGATTATGGTTAGCTACCAGGAAATTGCCGAAGCATTAGACAAGAGTATTTTTAAAATTGAAGAAGCTATCCTCAAAGCCCTTGAAACCACACCACCCGAACTGGCAGCAGATATTTACCGCAGAGGTTTATACCTTACCGGTGGCGGCGCATTATTACGTGGCCTTGATAAAAGATTAAGCGCTAAAATAAAATTACCCGTACATGTTGCTGATGATCCATTGAAGAGTGTGGTACGCGGAACAGGACTGGCCTTGAAGAATTACCAGCGGTTCCCTTTTATCATGAGGTAACCTGCTTTCTGGATGCTGTGTACTGAATTTGGGTGATAGCAGATTTGGATAACAGCCACTTTTATACAGTATCCAGTATCCAACATCCAGAAACCACTCTTTCTTGAAAAATATCTTCCTCTTCATACGGCAATACTTCACCTTTCTCAGCTTTTTGCTGTTACAGGTTCTTGCTATTGTGATGTTGGGCAATGCCAGTAAAACACATCAATCATTTTTTGCTTCTGCTGCCAATGAAGTTACCGGCAGCTTCGACACGCGCTACAGCCATCTTCGCAGTTATTTTGGACTACAGGAAACCAACCGTTTACTGGCAGAAGAAAATGCACGTTTACGTAACCTGCTTCCCGCAAATTTCCTTTCACCCAATACCGGTAAAAAATATGTAATTGATTCTTTGATCAAAGACAGCCTGGGCCATGTGCGTAAATTCACATTCCTGCCGGCAAAAGTGGTAGGCAATACCTATACATTACAGGCTAATTTTTTAATGCTGGAAAGAGGAACGGCACAGGGAGTAACAAAAGGAATGGCTGTTACCGGGCCGGAAGGCATCGTGGGTGTAGTGGTTGAAGTAAGCGCCAATTACTGTCGTGTTATGAGTTTATTACACCGCAACAGTAAGGTAAGTGCCATGTTGAAAAAAGACAATAGTTCCGGCACTATTGAATGGGATGGCATCGACCCATCTTATCTACTACTTAAAAATGTTACCAAAGGCGCTAAAGTAAGTAAAGGCGATACGGTGGTAACCAGTAATTACTCTGCTAATTTTCCACCTCATCTAATGATTGGGACTGTGGCAGCGATCGCCTCCGAATCGTCGAGTAATTTTTATACGCTGAAAATAAAAACAACTACCAATTTCTACAATATACAATATGTGTACCTGATTGAAAATACACGATATACTGAACAGGTGCAACTCGAAACGAATCCCTCAAAAATACCATGAGCAGCCTGCTGAAAAATATTATCCGCTTTGTACTGTTTATCGTCTTCCAGGTATTTATCCTGAATGAGGTTCCACCGCTGCACCGGTTCATTGTTCCTTATTTATATTTTTTATACATCCTGTGGCTGCCTTTTAAACTAAATCGTTTTGCGTTATTGGTAATCAGTTTCATATTCGGCCTTACCCTGGATTATTTTACCGGAACGCCCGGCCTTCACGCAGCACCCTGTACCTTGATCGCTTATCTCCGCCCCTTTCTGCTTAACTTATTAATACCCCAGGAAACCACCGAACAGAGTTATGTAGAACCCGGGCCAAAAAGTATGGGTTGGGCACCGTATGGTTTATACATTGGCATTCTCACTTTCATCCATCATTTTTATTTAGTACTGATTGAATGGCTGCAGTTTGGCAACCTCATTTATTTTATCGGTAAAGTTTTAGGCACCACAGCCATTAGTTTATTGATGATTTTTATTGTGGAACTGTTATTTACAAGAATTGGCAGATACCGCTCAAATACAGCCTGACAAACCTCAACCTTCTTCGGCTATCATCGATGAACTATTAATTATGGCCCATGAACTATTTTGCCGCTTACACCTGAGCACAATTTTTTTATGCCGGATTGATACAAACAGCGAATCAATTCAGCAACTTTGTACAAATAAGTCAACACCACTCATTTCATCCTTCTTAGTTAACAGGTATGCCGGTATTTAATCAAAGCAGGGGCCGCATTGTACAGATCATTTTTGCCTTGGTTTTTTTGGTCATTATTGGCCAACTCATAAACCTGCAGCTTTTTTCTGTGAAATACAAACTGGCTGCGGAGAATAATGCCATCCTGCGTAAAATTATTTATCCCGACCGTGGCATAATTTTCGACCGTAAAAGAAGGGCTATCCTCGAAAATTCAAACAGTTACGACCTGGTAGTCATTCCTTCGGAAACGAAAGGCGTAGATACTTTTTCTTTTTGCCGCCTATTAAATATTGACACTGCCGAATACAAGAAAAGGATGCGCGACCTCACTTTTAAGAACGGCTATGTAAAACCCAGTATTTTCGAGCCTTTACTCTCTGTTGAAATGTTTGCCCGGCTGAATGAGAACATTTATAAGTATCCCGGATTTTCACTTACCGAACGTTCGGTAAGAACTTATCCTTATGGTGTTGCAGCACATGTATTGGGATATATTCGCGAAGTTGATACCACCTATCTCCGAAAACACAAAGACGAAGGCTACCAGATAGGTGATTATGCAGGCCGTACTGGATTGGAAAGTTATTATGAAAAAGTATTGATGGGACAAAGAGGCGTGAAGAATTTTATACGGGATAATAAAAGCCGTATACAGGGCGCCTATGAAAAAGGTATTTATGATACAGCCGCCGTTGCAGGAAAAAACATGCACCTCAGTTTGGATGTGGAACTACAAAAGCTTGGTGAAAAACTGATGAGCAATAAAGTGGGAAGCATTGTAGCTATCGACCCGAAAACAGGTGGCATCTTATGCATGATCAGTGCGCCCACTTATGACCCTAATTACTTAACAGGAAGCGAACAAAAAAAACATTTTTCCGATCTTACCTTCGATCCCCGCCTGCCTTTTAATAACCGCGCCCTCGGTACAAAATATGCTCCGGGCTCTACATTTAAGACGGTTGTAGGTATTATTGGTTTAACAGAAGGCGTAATTGATGAAAGAACGACTGTTGTTTGTCCCGGCTATTTTACAGGTTGCGGAACCGGCAAACCCAAATGCCTTGATAAAGGTACTTTCCAGTTTACAGGTGCAGTAGCGCATAGCGATAATAGTTATTTTTCAACTGTTTATAAACGACTGATGGAAGAGTCAAAATATCCCAGTACAGACAGCGCCTTGTCTGCATTTAATGTGTATGCAAAAAGTTTTGGCTTTGGTCATAAATTAGGCGTAGATCTTCCTTCAGAACTAAATGGCCTTTTACCGGCGGGCGCTAATTACCGGAAAGAATTTGGACCTAGGCTGTTTCCCTGCAATCTTATTTCAAATGCAATAGGACAGGGAAAAGTGGAAACCACGCTGATACAATTGGCCAATGCTATGGCCATCATTTCTAACAGAGGCTGGTATTATACACCACACCTGGTAGATTCTATTGAAGGTGGTGATGAATACAATATGCTTGATGCGTATACAACAAAACACTACACAGATAAAAGAATCCCGGATACTGTTTTCTCTGCTGTACAGGATGGCATGCAGGCGGTTATGGAATATGGCACAGCTGTAAGGTCAAGAATTTCTGACATCATCATTTGTGGAAAAACAGGAACCGTTGAAAACTATGCGAAAGTAAACGGTGTTGTAAAAAAACAACCCGACCATTCTTTCTTTGGTGGTTTCGCCCCAAGGAATAATCCAAGAATTGCTATTGCCGTTATTTGCGAAAACTCCGACCAGGGAGCCCGTGTAGCGGCACCTATTGCCAGCTTAATGATAGAGAAATATTTAAAGGATTCCATTCGTGGTGCAGAAAGACAGGCCATGGAAGTAGAATATACAAACCGTGTTTACATACCACCTGTTATGCGTATGGAAATTGCCAAAAAAGATTCCCTGAAAAAAGTAAAAGAGAATGAACAGTTATTACAGCAAAAACTAAATAAAAAAGAAGCTGATGATTCTACTGCTGATGAAAGTCTCCAGCCCGAACCTGAACCAAAAACGGTTACACCACCAATAAAGAATATCCCTGTTCCAAAAAGAAAAGCTGATAAACTGACAGCTGCTTTGATCATAGATGAACGGAAGAATAAAAAGACTAACAGTAAATGAGTACCCGCAATAACATATCATCACAGGGTGTTGACTGGACGATTGTCTGGTTATATGCAATATTGGTTTCAATAGGTATTCTCTGCATTTTTATGGTAGAGTACAGGACCGATACCAACTGGCTGCAAACTTTCCTGGGTGGTAAAACCAATTACAGCAAGCAATTGATCTTTGCCGGATTTTGTACGTTGATTGCCACTTTTATTTTATTAACTGATAGTAAATTATTTACAGCACTAGCCAACCTGCTATACGCATTTGGTATTGTGCTGATGCTGGCAACATTTGTACTGGGAAAAAATATCAATGGCTCAAAAAGCTGGATACCGATTGGTGGCGGCTTTAACCTGCAACCGGCAGAATTATGCAAAATCTTTACTGCATTGGCACTTGCCAAATTTTTATCGCGGCAAGAAACAGAATTCAGTAATATCAGGTCGCAATTAATTGGAGGGTTGATTGCCATTGCACCCGCCATATTATCTATCCTGCAACATGAGTTGGGACTGGCCCTGGTATATTCTGCCTTTCTGGTCGCCATGTACCGTGAAGGTTTGCCCGCGCAGATATTGATTTTCGGCTCATCATTTGCCATACTGGTGGTGGCTACCCTAATACTCGACCCTAATGTATTGGCTTTATCATTAACAGCTATTGCGGCTATCCTTATTTTTTTATTGCGTAAACAAATTAAAAAAAGCCGTCAGTTGCTGATAATAATAGTAGGTGTCTGGCTGTTTTGCGTAGGTACCCAAAGGTTTGTTGTTCCGTATATTTTCAATAATGTATTGGAGTGTTATCAGAGTACCCGTATTTACAGCATGGTGGGTAAGGAGTACGACTGTGGTAAGAATAAAAAATCGGAAAGAAAGCAGGGCGAGAAAGCTGCCAGAAAACCAGATGACTATAATGTACGGCAAAGTAAAATAGCCATCGGCTCCGGCGGCTTAACCGGAAGGGGGTTTTTAAAGGGTACACAAACCCGCGGAAAATATGTTCCTGAACAGCACACTGATTTTATTTTTACCTCGTTGGGTGAGGCATTCGGATTTATCGGCTGTTTTGCATTTTTAGCTATTTATCTTTTCCTGTTATACCGGATCGTGCGAATGGCAGAACGGCAACGAAGTACATTCAGCAGGGTGTATGCATATAGTGTAGCCAGTATTATTTTCTTTCATATAGCCGTAAACGTGAGCATGACCATAGGCCTCTTTCCCATCGTTGGTATACCCTTGCCATTGATTAGTTATGGGGGATCATCATTGTTGACCTTTACGATATTAATTTTTATTTTATTGAGATTGGATGCCGACCGGCAGATGGTGCTGAGGTAACACCCTTAAACCATTGAACAGGGAATTAGCGATCTGCTTGCTAGTTCGTCAATCGTTACCTTTGTTTTTAAACCAAATAATATTTCCCCTTCAGGGGGTTAGGGGTATGCAGATAATTCCACTTTCCGAAGGTGCTTTCACCATAGATAAAACCAAAATCTTTCTTCCGTTCAATGCCGGCACGGAAGAACTCAACAGCAGGCCTGTTGGCAGTTTATTGGTAGAAATACAGCCTTTTGTTATTGTTACAGCCAATGATGTGATTTTATTGGATACGGGTTTAGGATATAATGGTCCCAATGG
>JANXUL010000253.1 GCA_025356235.1 Bacteroidota bacterium | reverse complement strand
AGTCCTTAATATTGTTCCACTGGGCATCAGTTAAATCCGTTGAATACATTGTTCTTTTAGTTTAGTCACTTATAGAACGTTTTTTTGACGGTTAACTTTTGCCCTTTATTTCTTTTTTATTTATATTTTTAAACAGGCTCTAAAAGATACTTTTACTTCTTTAACTATTTTAACCTTTTTAACCCCCGGAGATTTTTAACTAAAACTTATTTTGTATCTGCCATTTCCATTATGATCTTCCATTCTTCTTCTTTTACGGCTCCAACAGAGAGCCGCCCCAATCTTACAAGGTCCATATCCGCCAAACGTTTATCAGCTTTTATTTGTGCAAGCCCAACGGGATTTTTTAATTTTTTATAAGGTTTGAAATCAACCACCAGCCAGGCAGGATCTTCAGTTGTAGGGTCCTGGTAAGATTCTTTTACTACTTTGGCAATGGCTACAATTTCCATACCCTCGTTGCTATGGTACCAGAAAGCAAGGTCACCCTTCTTCATAGAACGCAAATTGTTTCGGGCCGCATAATTACGAACGCCATTCCAGAATGTTTGTCCTTCTTTTACAAATTGTTCCCAGCTATATACAGAGGGTTCGGATTTGATTAACCAGTAATTCATTTTTTTACTTTGAATTTTAAATGGTGAATTGTAAATGAAAACATAGCATTCAACATTTAGCATGTAACACTTAAAATAATTCTTACCACCCGCTTGCCAATACATCTGCCAGGTGCAGTACGGTTAACCCGCTCTCTTTGTGTTTATTGCAGCCATCAATATGCATCAGGCAGCTCATATCTGTACTAATAATATATTGCGCGCCTGTTGCTGCGGCATTATTTACTTTCTGATCGCCCATGGCAATACTGATGGGTTCGAACTTTACGGCAAAAGTTCCGCCAAAACCACAGCAGGTTTCTACATCATTCATTTCTATTATTTCCAATCCCTTCACTTTACTTAACAGCCTGCGGGGTTCTTCTTTTATTTTACATTCGCGTAAAGCTGCGCAGCTGTCGTGATAAGTGGCTTTGCCCTCGAAAACAGATCCGAAATCATCGATCTTTAAAACTTTTACCAGGAATTCTGAAAATTCAAATATCCTGTCGGCTGTTTTTTTGGCAGCAACAGGAGAGGAGGAATTATCAAATACTTTGTTGTAATAATTTCTTACAAAACCCACACAACTGGCACTTGGCGCAACAATATAATCAGCTCCTTGAAAATCATGGATGAACTTAGAACACACTTCTTTTGCTTCACCCCAAAAACCGGCATTAAATGCAGGCTGGCCACAGCAGGTTTGATTGGCATTATATGAAACGGTACAACCAGCTTTCTCCAATACTTTTACCATATTGAATGCAACCTGCGGATAAAGTTGGTCTACAAAGCAGGGTATAAATAACTGTACGTTCATATCTGCCGGAGGTTTATTTTAATTTCCTGTTTAAAGCTATCATTTTAATGGCGGTAATGGCTGCTTCTTCACCCTTGTGGCCGTGTTTACCATCTATGCGTTCTAATGCCTGTTGTTCATTATCAACCGTGAGAACGCCGAAGATAACGGGTACATCAAGTGAAAGGTTCAATTGTAACACCCCGTCGGTAACAGCCTTGCATACATAATCAAAATGGGGTGTATCCCCCCTGATTACGGTGCCAAGGGTAATATATGCATCAGGTACAGTTTTGCAATACGCATAATGGTTTTTTACCGTAAAGGGTATTTCAAATGCACCGGGAACGGTTAACACTTTAAAGTGTACACCAGCGGCTCTGAATATTTTTTTTACACCCGCTTCCAGTTTGTTGATGATGGGAGCGTTCCATTCTGTTTTCACAATAACAACAAAGGCATCCTTTAGTACAGGGATGCCTTTATTAACTGAGGTATTGCCTTTTGTAGCCATTAGTTCACACTGCTATTTTTTTCTATACTTAAGCGGTAAATATATTTATCTGCCTGGAACCCTTTTTCGGTCTTTGGAAATTTTTCTTTCAATTCCTTGAATAATTCCAACGCTTCTTTGGTTTTACCGGTGGTTTCTTCCAATAAAGCGGCACGGTATAAATATTCGGCCGAATTGCTTTCGTCTTTATCAAAAGCAACAGCAGCTTTTTTATAGCTGTTGATAGCTTCTTCTTTTTTATTCAGTTCTGAATAAGCATCTCCGAGGCACCCATAAGCAAGCAACTGAATTTGTTTGGCATCTGTAGAAAAATCTTTCAGGTGTTTTACTGCGTTGTTAAAGTCGCCCAGCTTCAAATAGCTTACACCGGCATAATAATGTGCCAGGTTTGCGGCTTTGGTTCCGCCGAAATTATTGATAATAGATAATACACCCCTGTTCTGCCCGTCGCCGTTCAAAACCAGGTTTGATGAATCCAGACTGAAATATTGTTGTGCCTTGAAGATAGCATCAGCAGCTTTTTCTTCTTTTGGTTTGAGGATATATTCATTGTATCCATACCAACCACCACCACCAATTACGATAACAGCAATAACTACTAAAAACGGTTTCTGAAATCTTTCCCAAAAACCCTGCACTTTTGCAAACGTCTCATTTATTTCTTCTTGCTTCTCACTCATACGGTTATTTTAAAATTTAGATTGAAAATGGGGAATCGGTTTTATCGGGTTAGTCAACATCAAATACATAGTTCTGATCCACATATACATCCTTCAGTAATTCACTATCATCCGGCCATGGGCTTTCTTCAGCAAATTTCACGCTCTCATCCACCACCTGGGCAATACGGGCATCAATGGCTTTCAAATCATCTTCACTTGCGTAGCTATTGGTTAAAATAGTAGACCGCACTTTACCAATCGGATCCTGGTCTTTATACTCATCCACCTCTTCCTTGGAACGGTATTTTTGCGGGTCTGAAATGGAATGGCCTTTATAACGGTAGGTCTTTAATTCCAGCAAGGTAGGGCCATCGCCTTCGCGAGCCCTTTTCACGGCGCGGGCAACACTTTCGTGTACGGCTTCCGGTGTCATGCCATCTACTTTATCAGCAGGCATATCATAAGCGTCGGCCAGTTTATAAATGTCAACCACATTACTGGTACGTTCAATAGACGTTCCCATGGCGTAGTTGTTATTCTCACAGATAAAAATCACCGGCAGTTTCCAAAGCATGGCCAGGTTAAAAGTTTCATGTAAAATACCCTGGCGCGCGGCCCCATCTCCAAAAAAACAGACGGCCACATTTTTGGTACCTTTGTATTTTTCAGCAAAGGCAAGGCCTGCAGCTGTACCTATCTGGGCACCTACAATACCATGGCCGCCGAAAAAACGGTGTTCCAAACTAAAAAAGTGCATACTTCCACCTTTCCCTTTCGAGCATCCGGTGGCTTTGCCGTACAATTCTGCCATACAGGAGTTGGCAGACATGCCTTTCGACAGCCCCAGGCCATGATCTCGGTAGGCAGTAATGAACGGATCGTCAGGTGCGGTTGCCGTCATACAACCGGCTGCAATGGCTTCCTGGCCTATGTAGGCATGGAAGAATCCACGGATCTTTCCAGCCATTTTATACATTTCTTCAGCCTTTAACTCGAACTGGCGGATCAGCTGCATCAGTTCGTACCAATAGAGGTAAGTTTCTTTTGAAAATTTAGTTGGCACTCATCTAAAATTTAGAGGGGCAAATATAGGGTAAAAGTTAGGAGTTTGGGGTTTGAAGTTGAGAGTTTTGGATCAATAATTCAATACCAACCCCAAACGCCAAACATCAAACCCCAAACTTCATTTAAGCTTCCTGTAAAAACGCATACCTGTAATCTACTGGCGGGTTATAGGTTTCTTTGATGGTTCTGGCACTTAACCAACGGTATAAATTGAGCATACTGCCTGCCTTATCGTTGGTGCCCGATGCCCTTGCCCCGCCAAAAGGCTGTTGGCCAACCACGGCACCGGTGGGTTTATCATTGATATAAAAATTACCGGCTGCATTACGGAGTTTATCGGTTGCCAGCTCTACAGCGGCCCGGTCCTGCGAAAGGATGGCACCTGTTAAAGCGTAAGAAGAAGTGGTATCTACCAGTTGTAAAGCTTCTTCAAACTTATCGGCATTGTACACATGGATGGTTAATACCGGCCCGAAAATCTCTTCGCACATGGTAATATATTTCGGGTCCTTTGCTTCTATTACGGTAGGCTCAATAAAATAACCTTTTGCCTTACTGTAATTGCCGCCTACCAGTATGGTGGCTTTTTTATCTTTTTTAGCGCTATCAATGTATTTGGCAATACTGTTGAAAGATTTTTCGTCTATCACTGCATTCACAAAATTGCTGAAATCTTCTACAGTACCCATTTTCATGGATTTGATGGCTGCTACCAATTTTGTTTTTACTTCTTCCGCTAAATTACTGGGGATATAAGCCCTTGATGCCGCAGAACATTTTTGCCCCTGGTATTCGAAAGCACCACGCGCCAGTGCAGTTACCACTGCATCTGCATTAGCAGATTTATGAGCGATCACAAAATCTTTACCACCGGTTTCTCCTACAATCCGGGGGTACGACCTGTATTTGGCCACATTTTCCCCAATCACTTTCCACATATTATTAAATACGCCGGTTGAGCCTGTAAAATGTACGCCTGCAAAATCGCGGTGTGCAAAACAAACTTTACCAAGAGTAGGTCCATCTACATAAATCAAATTGATCACACCATCAGGTAATCCGGCTTCTTTTAAAATACGCATGATCATTTGTGCAGAATACACCTGTGTATTAGCCGGTTTCCACACCACTACATTACCACACATGGCAGCTGACGTAGGCAGGTTACCAGCGATAGCAGTAAAGTTGAAAGGCGTTATCGCCAATACAAACCCTTCCAGTGGCCGCCATTCCATGCGGTTATGCATACCTGGCGCGGAAATGGGTTGTTGTTTATAGATCTCACTTAAAAAATGTACATTAAAACGTAAAAAATCTATCAGTTCACAGGCACTGTCTATCTCGGCCTGGTAAGCATTTTTGCTTTGTCCCAGCATGGTTGTACCATTTATGTGGAAACGGTATTTGGTGGCCATCAGATCGGCTGCTTTTAAAAAAATATGCGCCCTGTTTTCCCAGCTCATGGCAGCCCATGCATCTTTTGCTTTTAAAGCTGCCTCAATAGCCTGGTGTACATGTTTTTCTTCGCCTGCATGAAAAAACCCTAAGGTATGATTGGTCTCATGTGGGGGATGAATAGCTATTTTTTTACCCGTCTTTACTGCTTTTCCACCAATATACATAGGTATTTCAACCGGCTTCTTTTTTAGTTCGGCAAGTGTTTTTTTTAAAGCGGCCCGTTCGGTACTGCCCGGCGCATATTGTAATATCGGCTCATTGGCAGGCATAGGGTAAGAAAAATAACCAAGGCTCATAAAGTATTGTTTTATGGATTTGAGTGCGCAAGGTAAGAAACAAAATTTAGTGTATGGTTCATTGTCCATTGCCTGTGACTCCCCAGTAAGTACTTACTTTTTTTCAATGGCTATGGCGGTGGTCTTTCTCAAATTATCAGTTACTTTGCCACATGGCCATTATTTTGTTCGATAATGAATTCCGCAAAGGGCTTCTCCCGTTTACGTATACAAAAGCAGTGGCAGATCTGCGCTTTGGTATTTTTTCAATCCGGGAGAGATGGGAGCTGAAAAGCCAGCAGCTGGTGTTTATTCACACAGAAAAATATTTACAGCCTTTATACCCATTGCCCGGCAATGGCGAACATCTATGGATTGATGCGGGCGTAATGCCCGATCAGGACCTGCTCGACTCAATCCTTTCATTAGAACCTGGTTGTTGCCTGGCAGATGAGAAAGGGTTGATTGCCGGAAAAACCGGTATTGCATTTGAGTTGTTTGATTCCGCCAATTCTTTGCAACTGTTTACAAATATCCGTGATCATGCCACCGCAAAACGTTTGGAACATCCCTGGCAGCTGATGCAATGGAATGATGAAATGATCCGTGCAGATTTTGCAGTTATTACAAAAGGAAGAATATCACAACCCATTCCATCTTCGGTAAATGTTTTACAGGCTGCTGATATTTTTATTGAAGAAGGTGCGATGCTTACATACTGTTCACTCAATGCTGGTACCGGTCCCATTTATATTGGTAAGAACAGTGAAATAATGGAGGGCTCTGTCATACGAGGGCCGTTTGTAATGGGAGAAAATGCGGTCTTGAAATTAAACAGCCGTGTGTATGGGGCTACTACCTTAGGTCCAAACTGCATGGGTGGCGGTGAAATAAAGAATACTGTAATGATGGGATACAGTAACAAAGCCCATGACGGTTACCTTGGCGATTCGGTAGTAGGCGAGTGGTGTAATTTTGGAGCAGGTAGTACCAACAGCAATGTGAAGAATACAGCCAGTGAAGTAAAAATATGGGATATCGGTTCTGAAAAATATGTAGGTGTTGGACAAAAATGTGGTGTGATCATGGGCGATTATTCGAGGGTAGCTATTAACTCGGCCATTAATACCGGTTCTGTAATCAGCGTGAGCTGTAATGTTTTTGGGGCAGGGTTGTTGCCCACAATCATTGGCAATTTCAGTTGGGGCGTGAGTGGTATAAAATATGAATTCGAAAAAGCCTGCCATGATATTGATAACTGGAAAAAAATGAAAGGCCATTCTTTAAGTGAAGCAGAAACCTCAGTGTTACAATATATCTTTGAAAATTATACATGAAATATTTATTGCCCTTTTGATTATTTTCAACACCGTTGCCAAAGGGTAACTGGGTTTCACAGAAAAAAAATACTATGAGAAAGCAAATTGCAGCCGCTAACTGGAAAATGAATTTAACCCTTAAGCAGGGAGAAGAATTATTAGATGCCATCATGAGCAAACCTCATTCATTAAAAGAGAACCAACAGGCAGTATTTGCGGTTCCCTTTCCTTACCTGGCAATGGCGCAACAAAAATTAGCGGGAAAAACAAATGTGTTTGTCGCTGCACAGAATTGTTACAGCAAAAAAAGTGGTGCCTACACTGGCGAGGTATCAGTTGAGATGCTGCAGTCGCTCGGTATCCAATTTGTTGTGTTGGGCCATTCTGAACGCAGGGAATATTTTACGGAAAGCAACCAGTTACTTGCCGATAAACTAAATATCTGTCTCGGGTATTCCATTACGCCCATTTTCTGTTGCGGCGAACCATTACATATCCGAGAAGCCAATACACAGAATGAATATGTGACCAGACAACTGGAAGAATCATTATATCATTTAACGGCCGCGCAGGTGCAAAAAATTGTGATTGCTTACGAACCTATCTGGGCCATTGGTACCGGAAAAACAGCCAGTAGTGCCCAGGCGCAGGAAATGCATGCTTACATCCGCCAGCAACTGGCAGGCAAATACGGGCAGGCTATTGCCGATTCTGTTCCTATCCTGTACGGCGGAAGTGTAAAAGCATCCAATGCAGTAGAACTTTTTACTCAGCCCGATGTGGATGGTGGGTTGGTAGGGGGAGCCTCATTAATTGCTGAAGAATTTGTGGCGATTATTAATGCATTAAAATAATATTTCGCTGTTGTTGGTCGCCCGACTAACAACGGCGAAGTATTTAGTACTGAGCACAAAAAAACCACTCACCAAATGTTCCCTGCAATTCAATAGTAACATGAATATTTTTGTCATAACCGTTTGTAAAGTGTATTTTGTTTGTACATGGGAATGACTAAACAAAGTTTTTTTTCTTTGAAAGGAATACTGTCATATCTGAAAAAAAAGGTCTTATCCACAGAGACCTTATAGAGATGTTATAGAGACCTTATAGAGATATTATAGAGATGTAACTATCTAACTATCGCAGTTGGTGGTCGCCTGACCAACAACATTTGATAATTAATAATTGGCAACCTTTTACACCTGAAAAACCCCAGTCTTAAACGCTTCAATATGCGGGTTCTGATTAGCTGCAGCGATCCCTTCTGCAATTACCTGCCGGGTTTCTATCGGGTCAATAATATTATCAACCCATAACCTTGCGGCTGCATAATAAGGTGAGGTTTGCTTTTCATAGCTGGCTTTAATTCTGTCAAGCAATTCCTTCTCGTCTTCCGGACTTACTTCTTTGCCTTTTGCTTTCATCGTAGCCACCTGTATCTGTAATAAAGTTTTTGCGGCCTGCTCGCCACCCATTACCGCAATTTTTGCTGAAGGCCATGCATAAATAAAACGTGGATCATAGGCTTTACCGCACATGGCATAATTACCCGCACCATAACTGTTGCCTACGATAATGGTGATTTTAGGAACAACGGAATTTGCCACGGCATTAACCAATTTGGCCCCGTCTTTTATAATACCGCTGTGTTCACTGCGACTACCCACCATAAAGCCGGTTACATCCTGAAGGAAAACAAGTGGTATTTTTTTCTGGTTGCAGTTCATGATGAAACGGGCGGCTTTATCAGCACTGTCATTATAGATCACACCGCCGATCTGCATCTCACCTTTTTTATTTTTACTGATCAGGCGTTGGTTGGCTACAATGCCAACAGCCCATCCTTCAATCCTCGCATAGCCGCATAGAATAGTTTTGCCATAATCCTGTTTAAACTGCTCGAACTCACTGTTATCAACAATGCGTTCAATAATCTCAAGCATATCATAAGGCTTTACATTGCCTTCGTGCATAAAACCATATAATTCATTAGGATTTTTTTTAGGTGAAACTGGCTGTATCCGGTTAAAGCCGGCGGTAGCAGGTTCACCCAGTTTGTTCATAATTTTTTTGATATGGTCAAGACATTCGTGTTCGGTTTTGAATTTATAATCAGCAATGCCACTTATCTCCGTATGCGTAACGGCACCACCTAAGGTTTCGTTGTCAATGTCTTCGCCCACAGCTGCTTTTACAAGATAGGATCCTGCTAAAAAAATACTGCCATTGCCTTCAACCATTAATGTCTCATCACTCATAATAGGCAAGTAAGCCCCGCCGGCCACACAGGCACCCATTACCGCAGCTATCTGTGTAATGCCCATGGCACTCATCCTGGCATTGTTGCGGAAGACGCGGCCAAAATGTTCTTTATCTGGAAAAATTTCATCTTGCATGGGTAAAAAAACACCCGCGCTGTCTACCAGGTAAATAATAGGCAACCTGTTTTCCATCGAAATTTCCTGGAGGCGTAAATTTTTCTTTCCGGTAATAGGAAACCAGGCCCCGGCTTTTACAGTTTGGTCGTTGGCTACTACAATACATTGCCTGCCACTTACATATCCTAATCCAGCCACGGTTCCACCGCAGGGGCAACCCCCTTGTTCTTCATACATTTCAAAACCGGCAAAGGCACCGATCTCAGTAAAAAGCTTGTTTTTATCACACAAATAGTCAATCCGCTCACGCGCAGTGAGTTTATTACGTTCCTTTTGTTTTTCAATAGCTTTTTTACCACCACCCAATTTGATCTTTTCAAAATGTTGGTTGGTCTGGCTTACAGCCATTTTCATCCAATCTTCATTACGGTTAAATGCCTGGCTCATATACGAACAATTGTTAGTATGACAAATGTAGTTTATGTTATTTTGAATGTTGGATTTTAAATGTTGAATTATTGATTACGCACAGATATTGTTTTCGAAATTTAAAATTCAACATTTAAAATAGATAATTATATTTAGCGAATGTCATACGATTACATCATTATTGGTGCGGGTTCTGCGGGTTGTGTACTGGCAAACCGGTTAACGGAAGATACCGAATGTAAAGTTTTGTTGCTGGAAGCCGGTTCTCCTGATAAAAAAATGGAGATCCATATACCTGGTGCGTATACCAAACTTAACCGCAGTGAAGTTGACTGGGCTTTCTGGACAGAACCACAGGCGAATATTGATAACCGCAGGCTATTTATACCCCGTGGCAAAACCCTGGGGGGAAGTAGTTCTACCAATGCTATGGCTTATGTGCGAGGTAACAAAGAAGATTATAATGAATGGGCAGCAATGGGCAATAAAGGGTGGAGTTACGAAGATGTATTACCCTATTTCAAAAAATCGGAAAACAATGAACAGTTTGGAGAACCTTTTCACGGAGAAGGGGGGCCATTGAATATTACATTGTCAAAACAACCCGGATTATTTGCGTCCATTTTTATTGATGCCTGCGAAGAATCCGGTATCCACAGAAACAATGATTATAATGGTGAAGAACAGCTGGGTGCAAGTATGCTGCAATTTACTATCAAAAAAAATAAACGGCATAGTACCGCTACGGCTTTTCTAAAACCTGCAATGCGCCGTTCTAATCTTACTATAAGAACAAATACGCAGGTAAAGAGAATTTTGATCGAACATGGGAAAGCAGTTGGTGTAGAAGTAATGACAGCCCATTCCAGTTCTGAGCGGATCAATTGCACAAAAGAAATAATCCTGTCTGCAGGCACCATTCAGTCGCCGCATATTTTAATGCTATCCGGTATTGGAGATACAACCGAATTAAGTAAACAAGGAATTGATATTATCCTGTCTTTGCCTGGGGTAGGTAAGAACCTGCAGGACCATGTGTGGACGGGGGTAAGTAGTTTAGCAACTATCCCAACGGCCAATTCATTACTTAAGCCTTCAAATATGTTTAAGGCATTAATGCAACACTTGTTCCTTAAAACCGGGCCACTAGGTAATAGCCCCATAGAGGCAAATGCCTTTCTCAAATCAGATCCTTCATTAGTAAGGCCAGATATCCAGTTTCATTTTGTGCCATTGGGCATAACAGACGATTACTCAATGGATATTTATGATATGGATACATTTACCCGGGAAGATGGGTTTGGCATTATGGCCATATTAATCAGGCCTGAAAGCAGGGGATTTATCGGGCTGAAAAGTGCTAAACCCACTGATCCACCAATAATACAGCCGAACCTTTTGTCGACCCCTAAAGACAGGGAAATCTTGCTCACAGCGCTAAGAAAATCTATGGAGGTGATGAATGCCAAATCGCTCGCCGGTTATTCTGTTAACGGTATCCATTTTCCCAAAGAGCCTTTTACCGACGAGACTTTACTGGCACATATCCGAAAAACTGCCGAAACATTATACCATCCCGTAGGTACCTGTAAAATGGGAAAAGATGGCATGGCTGTAGTGGATAATACGCTGAAAGTGCATGGCATTAAAGGCTTGCGGGTAATAGATGCCTCGATTATGCCCTCTATTGTTTCTGGTAATACAAATGCCGCTGTGATCATGATTGGGGAGAAGGGGGCAGATATGATTAAGAATAGACATTGATCAGGCTTTAATAGCGTCACATTTCTTTAAATGTGTTTAATTTACACATTGTTTTACTACTTTAGCAAACACAAAAAAACTTCGACTTGGCCTCTCAAAAACTAAACCTTACAGAATCTGCTGCTGTGGACGTAAAAGCTAATATCTCTCCTAAAAAAAAGACAGATACACATAATACTGTAGAAAAAACGGTGACCCTTGTAAAAAACGGTCATTCAAACGAAAAAAAGCAGGCGGTTGACCCACGTACTTCCCCGAGTGTTATAGTGGCCGTAGAAAAAGTAAACGGCCAGTCAGCCATTCTAAAAAAGACTGCAACCAAAAAAATAGTAGCGCGAAAACTACCTGCCTCAACCGTAGCAAAAAAAGAAACAAAGCCTGCGACCAAAATAGCCAAGGTGAAAAAAGTAGTTGTAAAGAAAAAAACAATGGCAGGTTGTCATGTTAAAAAACTTATTTTTCAAATTAAGTTTCATACTAATTATGGGCAGGACTTGTTTATCATAGGCGATCATCCACTATTGGGTAATAATCAAATAGAAAATGCAGTACCCCTTCAATATTTTAATGATGAGTATTGGTTCACTGTTATTGATCTGAAAGATACAGATGTGGTGGATGGTAATATCACCTATCATTATATTCTTAAAAATGCTGATGGTACGCTGAACTTTGATTGGGGTAATGATAAAAAAATTAATCTTTCCAAAAACAATACCGAAGAATTAATTTGTACAGATGCCTGGAATTATGCAGGTTATTTTGAAAATACATTTTACACAGAACCCTTTACCGGCGTGTTGTTAAAAGCCAATCATACCCCTGTAAAAACACGCTCACTTAAAAAGGTTACACATACATTAAAAGTGAAAAGCCCGTTATTAGCCAAAGGGCAAACCTTATGCATTTTAGGAAGCTGCGCAACGATTGGCAACTGGGATACCACGAAGCCTGTTTTAATGAGCAGGGGCGCGGAAGAAGAGTTTTATACAGTTTCAGTAAACCTATCAAAAGAATCTTTTCCCATTGCCTATAAATATGGGGTGTATGATATAGATAATAAACAGTTCGTTCGTTATGAAGATGGCAATAACCGTGTGCTGCATGACGCAGGAAAACAAAACCGGCAGGCAATATTAAATGATGGCTTCGCTCTACTTCCCAACAATACATGGAAAGGTGCGGGGATGGCTATACCTGTATTCAGCCTGCGGAGTGAAAAAAGTTTTGGTATCGGAGAGTTTGCCGATTTGATATCAGCAGTGGACTGGGCTAAAAAAGTAGGACTAAAAATGATTCAGGTTCTACCCATTAATGATACCACAGCTACGCATACATGGATGGATTCCTATCCGTATGCCGCCATCTCGGCCTTTGCCTTACACCCGGTTTATCTCAATTTAGAAAAAATTACTCCGGCAGATACCCGCAAACGATTGCAAAAATTAGAAGAGGAAAGGTTACGGTTGAATGCTCTTCCTGTGGTGGATTATGTAGCCGTGGCAAAAATCAAATCCGACTATGCAGCGGCTGTATATAAAGAATCTCAAGGGGCTGTTTTTGCAACAAAAGAATACAAAGAATATTTTGATTTGAATAAGCACTGGCTGGTTCCCTATGCTGCTTTCTGTTACCTGCGTGATCAATATGGAACTGTAGATTTTAGTAAATGGCCGGCTTACCGGAATTATAAAGCTGCAGATATTGCCAAATTAACTGCTACCGGTTCTGCAGCATTTGTTGATATTGCTTTGCATTATTTTATTCAATACCACCTGCATCTTCAATTGAAAGAAGCTACCGCGTATGCGCATGCAAATGGTATTATTGTAAAAGGCGACATTGCCATTGGTGTGTATAGGCATGGTGCCGATGCGTGGCAAACCCCTGAATTGTATCACCTGGATTTTCAGGCCGGCGCACCACCGGATGATTTTGCCGTAAAAGGTCAGAACTGGGGTTTCCCTACCTATAACTGGCAGCGTATGCGCGAAGATGGCTTTGCCTGGTGGAAGCAACGTTTTGAGCAGATGAGTTATTATTTCGATGCATTCCGTATAGATCATATTCTTGGTTTCTTTCGCATCTGGAGCATTCCCATGCATGCAGTGGAAGGTATTATGGGGCATTTTGTTCCGGCCATCTCCGTGCATGTCAATGAATTTAACAGTAATGGGATTTGGTTCGACCATAGCCGTTATACAAAGCCCTTCATTACCGAAAATATATTATGGGAAGTATTTGGATATGATAACGAACTCGTGAAAAGCATGTTCCTTATTTACGACGGTTTTGGTAATTATACCTTAAAGCCTGACTATGCTACCCAGCGATTAGTGGAAGAACATTTTAATTCCCTGGATAAAGATGAGCACCATGCAAAGATACAACAGGGCTTATACGATCTTATAAGCAATGTGATTTTATTCGAAGCAGAGAATGGTGATGGGCAGCATTTTCATTTCCGTTTTGGAATGGAAAGCACTTCTTCCTTCCGGATCCTGGGAGGGGATACGCAACAACAGTTAAAAGACCTGTATGTAAATTATTTCTTCCGCCGGCAAGATGATTTCTGGATGAAAGAAGCTTTACAAAAACTACCTGCCTTAAAACGTGTAACCAATATGTTGGTATGTGGTGAGGATCTTGGTTTAGTGCCTGCCTGTGTACCGGATGTGATGCGGCAACTGGGCCTGTTAAGCCTGGAAATACAACGGATGCCAAAAGACCAGCACAAGGAATTCTTTCATCCTAATGATGCGCCGTATTTAAGTGTGGTAACCCCTTCTACCCATGATATGAGTACAATCCGTGGCTGGTGGGAAGAAGACAAAGAACGTATTCAGCATTTTTACAATAATGACCTTGGGCAATGGGGTAATGCACCGCAATATTGCGAAGCATGGATTAACAAAGCCATTGTAATACAACACCTTTATTCACCGGCTATGTGGAGCATTTTCCAGTTGCAGGACCTTTTAGGTATGGATGCATTGTTACGCAGGCAAGATCCTAATGATGAACGCATCAATATTCCCGCAAATCCAAAACATTATTGGCAGTACCGAATGCATCTCACCCTCGAAGAATTGGCTGTCGCCAATGAATTCAATGCAGAATTGAAAGGATATTTACAAGCAAGCGGACGGTAGGGATATCGAATATTGAATTCGGAATATTGAATGATGAAGTAAAGCACCTTATCATTCAATATTCACGAGTCTTCTGTTCATCATCCCTTACCTTTGATACGCTAAAAGAATCGTCTTGAAATTAAGTTATCGTGAACTAAACATCCCATTCGAATATCCATTCACCATTTCACATGGCCGAACCAAAACACACCAGCCCTCGCTGTTAGTGGCATTGGAACTGGGGACATTTACAGGTTTTGGAGAAGCCCCTGCCATTGTTTATTATAATACCACCGTTGCGCAAATGATTGCCGATCTGGAGTCGAAAAGAACACTTGTTGAAAAATTTGCATTAATTGACCCCGAACGTTATTGGCATTACCTGCATCATTTGTTCCCCGATAATCCATTCCTGGTTTGTGCACTAGATATGGCAGCCTGGGACCTGTTTGGTAAAATGAAAAACAAACCCCTGTTTGAACTCTGGAAAACAAAATGGGAAAATATACCTGTAACCGATTACACGATTGGTATTGATACTATAGAAAAAATGGTAGCTAAAATGCAGGCGAAGCCATGGCCGATATACAAGATTAAATTAGGAACTGAGGAAGATATAGCGATTGTGGAAACATTACGCAAACATACCGACGCCGTATTTCGGATAGATGCCAATGCTGGCTGGACAACCGAAGAAGCATTGCATAAGATACCTCAATTGGCCGCCTTAGGTGTGGAGTTCATTGAACAACCACTTGCCAAAGACAATTGGGAAGGAATGAAAATACTGTTTGAAAGATCAAAGCTGCCATTATTTGCAGATGAGAGCTGCGTGTTTGAACAGGATGTTGAAAAATGTTATGGTCATTTTCATGGGATAAACATAAAACTCACCAAATGCAGTGGTATCACACCTGCTATAAGAATGATACAGAAAGCCAGATTATTGGATATGCAGGTAATGATGGGCAGTATGAATGAGTCATCCATTGGTTCTGCAGCTATTGCTAATTTCCTTCCGCAGTTAGATCATGTAGACATGGACGGGCCTTTGCTTCTTTCGGAGGATATGGCAAAAGGAATTTCCTTTGATTTTGGTAAGATACAGCTCTCCGGAAAACCTGGACTGGGAATTATGCTTGTATAAAATCTGCTCATTAATTTATCTACAATTACACCTTTGATTTTATTCATTCACTTTTTTATAACACTTGCTGTTGTTTCTGGCATTCCGTTTGGGTTGCCTTATGTATAAAATGTTAGATTATGAAAAAGTTACTGCTCATCACAATGATTGTTGTTGCTTTTCTTTTCAACACTGAAATAAAAGCGCAGGTTAGGGTGAATTTAAATGTAAACATAGGCGGAAGGCCAAATTGGGGTGTACCGGGTAATTACGCCGGAGATTATTATTACTTACCTGAAATAGATAGTTACTATGATATTCCCCGCCAGCAGTTTATTTATTTCGATGGCGGGGGTTGGATGTATGCATCATCCTTACCTTACCAATACCGTGATTATGATCTCTATAATGGTTATAAAGTTGTGATCAACGAGCCAAGGCCTTACCTGAATTGCCAGGTGTACAGGGAAAGATACAGCAGGTATTATAACACTTACAGAAGGCCTGAGTTTATTATGCAGTCATATCCTAATAACGGGTACGACAATAACCGATACAATAATAACCGCTATAACAATAATCCTTACAACAATGAACGGTTTAGCCGGGTACAGCAGAATCAACATTTCGATAACAAACGAAGAGAAGAGGACCATGGCGGCCGTTATGATCGTGACGAAAGGGGAAGGGGTAATGACAGAGGCCGCGAGAATGAACATGGAAGGGGCCGTGGAAGAGAATAATCATTTAAATATTGGTAAATGGCATGACAGGTAATATTCCTGTCATGCTTTTTTGTATGATGTTAAAACGGAAGCATACATCACGGCTCATAAGAAATCATAAGAAGGTTCGGTTGTTACATTATTTTTTTGTTTTCTTCGCCTGTCTTATCGAATTTCGGCCTATATGACTACGGAAAGGAAAGAAAAATTAGAAACAGTCCTCTCCAAACGACAAGCCGGACTTGCCATCGTTATGGAAAATGTTCATGATCCGCATAATATTGCAGCCGTTATGCGCACCTGCGACGCAGTGGGTATACAGGACATTTTTATCCTGAATACCAAAATCCAGCAACACAAGAAATTCGGCCCCAAAAGCAGTAGTAGTGCCGCTAAATGGTTAACCATTCATCATTACAACGATGCAGTTATTTGCTTTGGGGAGTTGCGAAAAAGATATAGTAAGATATTAACAACCCATCTGGCATCCGATTCCGTAGATTTATATGAGATTGATTTTACCCAGAATGTGGCGTTGGTTTTTGGCAATGAGCATGAAGGGGTAACCGAGGAGATAAGGGCATTGGCTGATGGTAATTTTATCATACCTCAAGCAGGTATCATACAGAGCCTTAACATTTCAGTGGCCTGTGCGGTTAGTATTTATGAAGCTATGCGTCAGAAAAAGGCAGCCGGGCATTACCAACAACCATCTTTACCCAAAGAAAGGATAGACGGATTGATGAAAGAGTGGGGGTTTTATTGAAATAAAGTATAAAAAAAGTATATGAAAAAATTATTGTTCCTGCTAAGTTTTTTAATGGTACAGCAATTGGTTTCTGCACAGGAAATCAAAAAAATAAAGATGGATGATTTGATAAAAATGATTGATAGCAGTAAAACACCACTGGTTATTAATTTCTGGGCCAGTTGGTGTGGACCTTGTGTAAGGGAGATTCCCTGGTTTGAAAAAAATGTAGCGGCTATGGCGGATAAGAAAATAAAGCTGGTACTGGTTAGTATTGATTTCCCGGATGATTATCCAAAAAACATACAGGCTTTCGCAAAGAAGAATGGCTATCACTCAGAGATTATCTGGCTAAATGAGACGAATTCAGAAGAATTTTGTCCTAAAATAGATAAATCCTGGGATGGTTCTATACCCGTAACCCTTATGGTAAATAACAAAAAAAATTATCGCCAGTTTTTTGCACATCAATTACCTGAAGAAAAATTGACATTAGAGTTAAAAAAACTGGCTGAATAAGGGTTCGATATTTTTTATTTCCCGATTTCTTTCCATTCCCATTCACGTGGGTAAACAAGTAAAAAAATGTGTGCCTGAAGATGGGTTATTTTTCATTATCCAGTTCTTCTTCCTCTCCAAGTTCTTTCAACTTTCTGAGTTTGTTAATGAGCAGTACACTAATGCCAAATGCAAACAGGCTGCCGATTGCCAATACGATACCCAATATATTCCCATACCGGATGCCGTCTATCAAGGCATAGGTGATGGCAAAAAGGACGGCTAAAATGATAATACTTCTTAGGCTGGGATTGTTTTTCATGAGCATTCGTTTTGGTTGATGTGACTGTGATGCAGAAATAGGGTTTATCCATACAAAAGCCTGGAATTTATTTTATTTCTTTTTTATACCCAACCTAAAGATCTGCTTTCCTCTGTCGAAACAACTGTATCAACTTGCATTTCAAAAATGCGACCAATTGCCTTTCCCATACTAGTATCGATAGAAAATACCGTTAATAAGATTAATCTATTAAGAGTGATGAATCTTAATTTTTTTCTCCTCCATTTTTTCTGTTTCTATACGTTTTCGTTCCTCAGCTTCATTGGTAAGGTAAGTAATGCTGACATTTAACTCAAACCCGATAATCAGGATCAACGAATTAATATAGATCAACAGCATAATAATCAGTACAGTACCAATGGATCCGTACACTTTTCCGTAAGAAGCAAAATTACTCACCCAATAAGAAAAGATAATAGCGGTTCCCAGCATGAGCGCGGTAGCCAGTATAGAACCGGGGGAGATCAGTTTCCATCTTTTTTTTACAGACGGTGCAAATTTGTATATAAATGCAACACTGTAAAATAATAGACATACAATAATACACCAGCGTAAAAAATTTAACCAGGGAACGTTTTTGCTGCGTGGGATATTGAGCAGGCCCTTGAGTTGCTGCTGCCCGAATAAAAAAAGGATGGATGCAATGACTACAAATATCAGGATGGCCGTAAGCCTGATAGCCCGCCAGCGCTTATGTAAAAAGAATTTTTTCTGCTCCTGTATTGATTTGTCAAATGTTCTGATAACCCCCATCATTGCATTGGATGCATAAAACATGAGTAAGAAAAAACCGAAAGAAAAAACCCCCACATGTTTTGTAAACAGGTCAGCAATAATGCCGGTAATGAATTTTGCTGTCTCTGAATTAGGTGAAATATCTCTGAAAAGCCTTAATATCTGCCTTTGGAAACTCCAGGATTCTGGAAAATAAGGTATCAGTGAAAAAAGAAAAATCAAGCCTGCAGGTAATGCCATGATTAGGTTAAAAGATATGGCGGATGCACGTTCATTCAAACCCACTTTATTAATTTGTTTTAAAAGGAATCTACTTACATCATACAGCGGCAGCCCATGAAAGCCGGGAATAATCAGTTTTTTGCTTGTCCTGGAAAGGAAAACAACGGGTGCCGATCTAATTATCGTTCGCTCCAGTCTGTTCAAAGCTTGGGTTCGTTTTGTTGTTTACGTGCCATGTAAATATCCAATGCTTTTTGGTATTCCTTTGCATACAAGCTGTGCTCTGCAAAATTACTGCTGAAGTGATGGTAGCCACTGAAATCACTTTTGGCAACAAAGAACAGGTAATTTGTTTTGGGTGCATCCAGTATAATGTCTATCGTTTTAGAAGACGGTGTGCAAATGGGGCCTGGTGGCAATCCTTTATGGCGATAAGTATTATATGGCGAAGGATTGAATAAATATTTTTCGTAGATCCTTGTGAGTGTAAAGTCTTTCATGGCAAATTTAATGGTAGGGCAGGCCTGTAACGCCATAGCCTTATTAAGCCTGTTAAGGTAAACGCTGGCAATCTTGAATTTATCACTATCATAATTGGTTTCTTCTTCTACAATTGATGCAAGTGTATACACTTCTTCCTGTGCCAGTCCCAGGTTTTTTGCTTTTTCTGCCCGATCTTTATTTCGCCAGAAAATATTTTTTGTATCAGAAAGCTTCCTGAATATCTTCTCCAAAGGTGTACTCCAGTAGAAAGAATAGGTATCCGGTATGATTATGGAAAAAAGGGTATTGGTATCTACGCCATATTCTTTAAGTGCGTCATTGGAAGAAATGTATTGCATAACACTTGCTGAATCTGTAGAAAAATTCTTGCCGATAAGTTTGGCCAGGTCTTCTTTTGTGCGGAGCCTGTTAATTACCAGCTTGACCTCGGCCAGCCGCCCATTCTTAAGCATCCGGGCAATCGTTAACATGTTTTCTCCTTTTTTAACCTCATATTTACCTGCTTTAACCCTGTCCCAGGCACCCACACCGGATGCAAGTAGTGAGAAAGCAGTTTTATTTGTAATAATCCCTTTTTTTTTCATTTCCTCCAATATGGAAGCCTTATCTTTTTTATTCCCTGTTATGGTGAAAGATTTTGATTTTTCTTCAAAGGAAGTGGCGGGTGAAAGAAAAAGCCAATAGCCTGCAATGGCAGCCAAAAATAACAGGAGTATTAACCGGTATATTGTCCTTTTCATACCATCAAATTAAATAAAAAACCCTGTCTGAAGATACGGACAGGGCATTAAAATATATTGTTATCGTTTATTTCTTCTTACCTGAGTCAGGTGCCAGCTTTACGGCATTAGCCGGTGCAGCAGGAGCCGCAACGGGTGCGCTTTGGGTAGTATTTACTTTTTGCAGGATAGAGTTATCTGTTCCGCCGGTAGAACCGCCTTTCAGGAATAAAGTTGAGAAGATAGCCAGAGCAGCAATAATGCCTGCAAACAACCAGGTGCCTTTTTCCAAAACATCGGTGGTTTGTTTAACGCCCATCAGCTGGTTACTGAAACCGCCTACATTGCTGGACAACCCGCCACCTTTGGGGTTTTGTACCAAAACCATAAAACCTAAAGCCGCAGCGGCGACCACAATCAGAATCAAAAACAAAATGATCATATTATATTCCTTTTAGTTGTTCAATTTTGCCAGCAAAATAACTGGATTTTTCAGGATTTAAGAAACTTAATTTAATATAGAGCTGAATCGCTTTATCAACCTGCCCCTGTTGCACCAATACATCTGCCATGGTTTCGGTTAATATTTCCCTGGTTTCATTAGAGATTTTGGCTGTTTCCGCCACTGCATTCTCCATTTCAAGGCTGGTAGCCAGGTATTGGGGTTTGCCATCGGCCTGCTTCATCTGTTTCAGCCAATCCGTGAATTTCCTGAGGTGGGTCGTCAGCTTATCCTGAGGGATATTGGCAAGATCTATTTTTATGCCCTGTGAAGCAAAATAATCAATGGTATGTAAACGCTCCCTGTCGGCATCAATATCCAATTTGGCACCTGCCTCCACGGGCTTTTTAAAATCAGCCAGCTGAGTAGATAATAACCCGGCTATTTTATTATCGGCACCTATTTCATCAGTAGCATCTGGTTCATCTTCATATACATCAAGGTCGCTGGTGGTTTCCTGCGAGGGGTCAATCTTTCGCATGATCTCTTTTACGGCTTCCACCGTGGGAATGGCAAAATCGGCCGGTATTGTTTTGCTTTGCAGGGCAGTGACCCCATTATCGCTCACTGAATTTTTTAATCCATGCTGCAATTGAAACTGCAGCCAAAGAGGATTGGTAAAATAAAAATTAGTTTTTACGGTTTGGGATGTCGCTGACGCATTCCCGTCAAGTTTTAATTTTGATGCGAGAAAGTATTGGGCAGGTGCAAAATAGGGGTATTCATCCGCAAAATGCTGTAATGCTTCCGATCCCAGTTGAGTGAAATCCGGTTTTCCGGCCAGGTGCGATAATGCTTTTTCCTGCGTAAGATTCATGTTGCTAAATATACAATTTGGTTACCAGTTGGAAAATATATGGTTGAAAATTTCATCGGTCAGTGTTCTTACCACTTCTTCCAGCAGTTGCCCTTCGGCCTGTTGTAAGGAAAGATTGGCTGAATAATCAAAACTCCGGCTCACATCAAATTCGTCTGTTTTATTTTCCAATGTCTTTCTTAATGTGATATGTAGCGTTACGGTTAATCGGTTGATCGTGGCCTGTTGGGCACTGATACCTACAGTTTGCGTGGCATCATATCCTGTAATGGTTCCATTGATCACATAATGGGCATCATCATTATTGGTGCGGGTAAGCTTGGTTCCGGTAGTAATTTTTTGCTGGAGCTTGTCTGTGAATTTTTGGCTTAATTGCGGGTTAATGTACCTGGCCCTGTTTTCAATAAATCCGATCTTCACAGTTTTTACATCTGTGGGTATGGAAGCATCATTAAACTTATAAATCTTACAGGAGGTTACTGAAAAGCATACGCTACACAGCGTTATGACAAACAATAGCAAATAAGCCTTGCCCGGAACTGTTGTAAATATTTTGAATTGCCGAATATGCATTATTTCTAAATATTAATTTTAAAATACTAACTATCACTCATCAATATCATATTCTTTCAGCTTCCTGTACAAAGTCCTTTCGCTGATGCCCAGATCTAGTGAAGCATCCCTTCGTTTGCCCTTATGTTTTTTAAGTGCTTTTATGATGAGTTCTTTTTCCTTATCCATTATATTCAGCGATTCTTCCACTTCTTCATGGTGATGGATATCATCGTTGTGGAGCAATACCGGCTGGCTGGTCACAGTCACGGGTTGCACCAGCGATGGTTGCGAAACAGGA
>JANXUL010000060.1 GCA_025356235.1 Bacteroidota bacterium | reverse complement strand
TGATGGCAAGAAGACAAAAACAATCAACCGTAAATAAATAACACCATAATCAAAGCTGATATGAAAAAACGCCTACAAACCCTCTGCATTACCTGTGTCGCATTGCTTTCGCTTTCCTTTATTACCAGTAAGAAAATGCCGCGTGTATTGGTTTATTCAAAAACCCGGGGTTATCATCATGCTTCAATACCTGTGGGGGTAGCAGCTATTCAGAAACTTGGCCTGGAAAATAATTTCGCTGTGGACACAACAACCGATTCTACTTTTTTTGTGCGAAAGACTTTGAAAAAATACGATGCCGTTATTTTTCTCAGTACAACAGGTAATGTTTTGAATGATAAACAGCAGGCAGCTTTCGAAAAATATATCCAGTCAGGGAGGGGCTTTGTAGGTGTGCATGCTGCAACCGATACGGAATATGACTGGCCATGGTATAATCAATTGGTAGGTGCATATTTTAAAAGCCATCCCAAGCAGCAGGAAGCCATGCTCACTGTAACAGATGCCAGCCATATTTCAACCCAACATTTACCTGCTAAATGGAAAAGATTTGATGAATGGTATAATTTTAAAAGCCTGCAAAACGGGCTGCATGTGTTGCTTACTATAGATGAAAAAAGTTATACAGGTGGTGAAAACGGTGATGTGCATCCTATGGCCTGGTACCATGAGTTTGATGGTGGCCGCGCATTTTACACAGAATTAGGGCATACAGATGAATCTTATGCTGATCCATTATATTTAAAACACCTGTTAGGCGGCATTCAATATGCAATGACAAAATAAATGCCCGGTAAAATTCCATATTCTTTAAAACACTGTCTTGAAAAAAATAACACCCAACAACATTCATAAAACCACCAGAATGATCCTTATCAAAAAAAAAATCTATACCGGTTATTTAGTTGTTGCCATTGCATCCATTATCGGTTGTGATCATATTAAACAACATATCAATACAGGAGCTGAGGAAGTAACCGATAACTGGGCCATGCTCTCTTTTGAAAAAGCAGACAGCGTAAACCCGGTACTGGAACCCGGAGCCGGTATGTTTATGGATCCGATATGGAAAAAGAAAGTAGCCTGGGAAGAGAAAGATGTTTTCAATCCCGCAATAGTCGTAAAAGATAATAAAGTGTTCATGCTATACCGGGCACAGGATAAGATAGGATTACCCGGTGGCACTTCCCGTATAGGAATGGCCGTGAGTACCGATGGGCTGCATTTTGTACGAAATGAAGCACCTGTTTTTTTCCCTGATAACGATCCTTTTAAACAATACGAATGGCAGGGGGGATGTGAAGATCCCAGGATTGTGGAGGATGGGAATGGACTTTATTACATGACCTACACAGCGTATGATGGTAAAGTTGCCAGGTTACTGGTAGCTACTTCAAAAGACCTCATGCACTGGACAAAATACGGGCCTGTATTTGCCAATGCATACAAAGGAAAATACCTGAACAAATGGTCAAAATCAGGCAGTATTGTTTCGCGGTATGTGAATGGAAAAATCGTTGCCACAAAAATCAATGGAAAATACTGGATGTATTGGGGTGATGTTTTTATATGGGCCGCCACTTCAGACGACCTGATTCACTGGGCACCTGTTGAAATGAATGCCGGGGAAAAACCTGCCATGCCTTTAAAGAACGAAGCGCTTAATTTGCCCAACCTGAAAATTGTGGTTGGAACGCGTAACGGTAAATTCGACAGCGACCTGGTAGAATCCGGACCACCAGCCATGCTTACTGAACAGGGTATTCTACTGATCTATAACAGTCGTAATATAAAATCCATTGGTGATACCAGTTTAGCCGAAGGAACGTATGCAGCCGGACAGGTATTGATTGATAAAAAGGATCCCACAAAAGTGATTAAAAGGTTGGATAAGAATTTTATGCAGCCTGATAAACCCTATGAAATAACCGGGCAGGTAAATCGTGTATGTTTTGTTGAAGGTCTGGCGCAGTTTAACAATAAATGGTACCTGTATTATGGAACAGCAGATTCTAAAATTGCTGTGGCTGTAAGGAAAGGCAATTAATGCGGTTATTTAATAAGCTTTTGCGGGGAAATAATTCCCCAAATACAGTAGATAGCTCTCGCATTGTTTTTGTATTAATACAGAAAATGGAATTTATATGAAAACGACTGATGCTACTTATAACCGACCGGAGGGTGAAAGAGTTTTAGATGCCCCTTATGTTGTTACAGACATAAATGCTGCCATGGTGAAATTGATGAATGAAAACGGATGGGAGGAAACAGATTGTAATGGCATTACCCTATTTAAAACAGACAACCTCACCACTGTATTAATTTGTATGCATACTGGTTCACGTATTGGTGAAAATTCAATTGATGGAACAGTTACCCTACAGATAGTAGAAGGAGAAGTAGAATTAACAGCCGAGGAAGAAGTATTAACGCTTCATACCGGCCAGCTGATGATGCTGCATCATAATGTAACGCACAGCATACTGGCTACAGAAGAAACAGTAATGCTGTTAACCAATCATGTTTGCTGTTAAGGATTTTTTATGAAACCAAGCTGTATAATATTTATTGATTAGGTTACTTAACTCTTTTCCAGCGCCTGTAAAATATCATTCAAAATATCTTCCTTGTGCTCTAATCCCACGCTGATACGTATGAGGCCAGGTGTAATACTTACTTCTTGTCTTTCCGCTTCAGAAAGTTTGGCATGTGTGGTACTTGCCGGATGAGAAGCAATACTACGCGTATCGCCGAGGTTAGCAGTGAGGGATAACATTTTCAGGTTATCTAAAAATTTCCGCCCTGCTTCTAATCCGCCAATCAAATCAAAGCAAACAATACCACCACCATTCTTCATTTGTTTGGTGGCAATGGCATAATGTGGATGGCTGGGTAAAAAAGGATACCGCAATGAACTGATCTTCGCATGCTTTTCCAGTGATTCTGCAATGAATAATGCATTGCCCGCATGGCGTTCCATTCGAACATCCAGTGTTTCCAGGCTTTTACTCAAAACCCATGCATTAAAAGGTGATAATGCCGGGCCCGTACTACGGCAGAATAAATATATTTCTTTGATGAGGTCTTTTCTTCCGACGATTACACCACCCAAAACGCGGCCCTGCCCATCAAGCCATTTTGTAGCTGAGTGAACAACCAGGTCGGCACCAAATAAAATAGGTTGCTGGTTTACAGGTGTGGCGAAGCAATTATCTACATTTAAAATGATTTTGTGTTTTTTAGCGATGCGCCCTATCATATCAAGATCCAAAATATCCAAACCGGGATTGGTAGGTGTTTCCAGGTAAACCATTTTGGTATTGGGCCTGATGGCTGCTTCCCAATCAGCTTCGGTTGCATTGGCACCCAGGTAAGAATACTCTATTCCGAATTTGGGTAAATATTTTGCGATCACTGTATGTGTACTTCCAAAAATGGCATTGCAAGACAGCAGGTGGTCGCCTTGTTTCAACAAAGCCATGAAAGAACCAAATACGGCACTCATGCCGGATGCTGTGGCATAACCCGCTTCGGCACCTTCCAATGCACACATTTTATCAATAAACTCCTGTACACCCGGATTGCTGAAGCGACTATAGATATTATCATCCGATTCATCAGCAAAAGCCGCACGCATATCTTCTGCATTGTCGAAACAGAAACTGCTTGTCAGGAACATAGGCGTAGAATGCTCCATTTCATTGGTGCGTTCGGTTTGAATGCGGATGGCGTTTGTTTGCTGGTGTGTGGACATGATTACTTGTTGAATTACGAATTATAAATTACGAATTACGAATGGTTATGCATTAATCGGTGACACTTCTGAATTCCATTCAATTATACATCCTGCTGCACGAAGGGTGGCGGCTACTGAACAATATTTATCTATGGAAAGGGCGCAGGCTTTACTGGCTTTTTCTGCATCCACTTTTCCGGTAAATTGGAAAGTTATATGGATATGCTTCCATAAAGAAGGTTCTTTACCTTCTTCCCGTTCACCTTCAATGATCATTTTAAATTCTTTTACCTCCTGTTTCTGTTTTTTAAGAATAGAAATAATATCTATCCCCCCACAGCCAGCAAGGCCTGCTAAAATTGTCTGCATAGGCCGGAAGCCGGAGTTATGGCCGCCAATAGTTTCCGCAGCATCCATGCGAAACGAATGACCGTTAGTATCTGTAGCTTCAAAAGCATACAAATCATCTACACGTTTTATCTCAATCCTGGCCATTAAAAAGATTTATGCAAATGTAATTTATCCATACCCTTATTTTGCTTCTGAAATGCGGAATAATCTTTATGAAATTTTTTGACCATCCCACGGCGTTTAGTTTAGAGAACGGGGCAGTATTACCCACCCTTCGTATTGCCTATGATACGTATGGTAGCCTGAATGCTGCCAAAAGCAATGTGGTATGGGTTTGCCATGCATTAACCGCCAGTTCGGATGCTGCAGACTGGTGGAAGGGTTTAGTGGGTGAAGGCTGCCTGATTGATCCTGCGAAATATTTCATTGTTTGTGCCAATATGATTGGGTCGTGCTATGGTTCAACCGGGCCTACAAGTGTTAATCCATCTACCCATCAGCCCTATTATTCAGATTTCCCCCAAATAACTATGCGGGATATGGTACAGGCGAATATCCTCCTGCGCAAACACCTGGGTATAGATCGCATTTATCTGCTAATGGGAGGCAGTATGGGCGGCTACCAGGCATTGGAATGGTGCGTGATGGAAAAAGAAGTGATCCACAAATTATTCCTGATAGCTACTTCCCCTTCGGAAAGCGCCTGGGGTGTGGCTGTTCATACGGCACAACGTTTGGCCATTGAAGCAGATTATACCTGGAAGGATCATACACCTGATGCGGGTGCTAAAGGATTAAAGGCAGCCCGTGCTATTGGTATGCTCACTTATAGAAACTACAGCACTTTTCAGCAAAAACAAACGGATCCTGATCCTGAAAAAATGGATGACTTTAAAGCATCGTCCTATCTCAATTACCAGGGAGATAAATTGGTGAAACGTTTTAATGCATACAGTTATTGGTTATTAACCAAAGCCATGGACAGCCATCATCTCGGCAGGGGCAGGGGTGGTGATCTGATTAATGTATTGCAATCTATTCAGCAGCCTACCTTAATCATCGGTATCCGCAGTGATATCTTATGCCCGCTGGATGAACAATTATTTATGGCGGATTATATACCCGATACAAATTTTATTGAAATAGATTCAGCTTATGGGCACGATGGATTTATTATCGAAACAGCCCAGATAACCAGGTTCCTGGGAGAGTGGTTACAATAGCCTGTTTAATTTGGATGATAGATTCGTTCCGCTGTTTTATACACTTCCGCTTTATTTAATGTCATCTGTTTGGTTTGTTGATGGGTGTACATTTCCATCTGGTCTGTATAATGCGGCGAATTTTTTCTGCTCGATGCACCATAAGTATTAATGCTTTCAATGATCGGCCCGTCTTTGGTAAAACGAACCAGTTCAACATATGCATCGCCCTGTGTACCCTTTACCATGCCATTTTTATAGGGCACAGAATACATGGGTGCCAATACATCTGGAAGGCCGGGTTGCGGCAGTACTTTATCGCCACGTACTAATTTTTGGATATCGCCTAATTGCAGGTTGGTTCTTCCAAAATCTTTCATCATTCCTGCACGAACAGTAGTCAGGATATGGATACATTGTTCAGTGCTCAGTGACCTTGTTTTTAAATACTCCCCCAAAGATTTATAAATTGTATTATACACCAGTAAAAAAGTGCCGGCGCCAATACTTTCTGCATTTGCTTTTTTATCCCATTGGTTTAGGTTATTAATCAGGTCCGCTATCGCGGGATGTGCTGCTGCGTTCAATAAAAACAAAGAATCAATATTGGTAGGGAATGCAAACCGGGCAGGATATTGCCTGTCGAATTTAATCTTCCTGAAATTCTCAAATGAAATTTTATCATATCCCGCTAACATTTCTGCAAAACGCGTACTCCGGTTATTCTCCAATGTTTCATAACCCATAGTCAGGTCTTTATTCACAGGGTTTTCAGCACCTTCCGTAGAATGGAAAGGAGAATGGTTGGTATTATACACAAAACCACTCTGGGGCTGTAATACCTGTGGAAGGTCGGCCAGCGGATGTAAACTATTCCATAAAGTAGCACTGGTATTTCCAGGCAAAGTGCCCTTCCAGTTAAATTTCGGGTCGCGTATGGGAATGCGGCCATTACTCAAATAATAAATGGTATCATAACGATCTGCGTACACAATATTATACCCCGGTATTGCCAACATATTCAACGCGGCTTTAAATTCGGTAAAGTTCTTTGCTTTATTAAAACGATACCATTGCTCCAGTCCGCGTATATCCATTTGTGCCGGCATACGGATAGAAAAAGTTCCCCTTGGCGTAATAATGGTAGGCCCATATTTACTCCAGTACACTTTCTTATTTACTGACACACGGATACCCGCAATTTTTACTTTTAAAGGGGCATTTTTTTCTTCCAGCATCTCCCATTGGCCATCAAACTTGTATTGTAGTTTATTGGCAGGATTGATTTCTAATTGATATACATCTAATTTATCAGGTGCATTAACGGTATGTGCCCATCCCAGGTATTCATTACAGCCATGTAAAATAGAAGGAGCGCCCGGAAAGTTGGCACCAATAATATTCCATCCTTCCTCACTGCATAAATGGGCCTCATAAAATGCAACAGGGCCTTCTAAAGGCTGGTGGGCATTAATATCCAAATACACTTGCCCATCAGTTGTTTTATGGCTATTGAATGCAAAGGCATTGCTGCCTGCAGTTTTATAATTTTCGAGTAAAGGAACAGTACCGCCGAAAATAGAAGCGAGGGCTTTATCGGCACCGGATAATACGCAAAGCTGTAAAACCGAATACTGAACCATGTCTTTCGGCGTCATCGGGAAAGCTTTTTTCAATAGCACTTCTCCAGGATGTTTGGCGGCATATGCATTTAATCCGGCACAGTAGCCTTCCAGTAATCTTTTAAATGCAGGGCTAAGGTCTGTTTCATATTTTTCTTCCACCAGTTCGGGTATGCGCAAAAGATGAATGATATAATCAATGGAAGCTCCTTTCTTTCCCACATAACTGGCCAGCATACTTTTTCCCGCTAATAAGGATTGCTGTATGGTTGTAAAATCATCCTCGGCATGCGCCCAGGCCAAACCATAAGCTACTTCCGGGTCGGTCTTGCCAAAAATATGCGGTACTCCGTATTTGTCACGGACAATATCAATTTTATTCGCATTGAACTGGGCAATCGCAGGGCAGGACAAAATAAAGAGGCATAAAAGAAACAAAAGTTTGCGTAGCATAGCAGTTGGTTTAGCTTATGGCAAATCTAACCAGAATATGGTTTACCGAACCAATTACAGCTACTCTTGTTACCTTTAGGGTTATTATTCCCGCTAAACCAATAAACTATTAATCAAATGGGCATCTGGACACAAATTGCAGAATATCTCTACATCAAAAAAAGGGACCCCAATGAGCCGCGCACCCAATGGATGAAATATATGCATGGGATGAACCGTATTTCGTTAATCATGTTCCTCGTGGCTGTTTTGATTATTATTTTTAAATTGGTTATCCTTCCATTCATCAGAAAATAATGGTTAGGACAGATAAGATGGAAAGTATTTGATAACTATAATTATCCGGTAAAATTTAACTGGCGTTAATAATGATTGGTGAGTAACTTAATTTCCTACCTGATATTTTACTTACTACTCACTACTCACTTTATAAAATCACAAATAATTTGGGCCGCCTGCACAGAAGCGCGGCCACCTTTTGACAGGATAGTTTTCAATTCAGCATAATCGTTGCGTAATGTGGCTATTCTGTTTTCGTTTGTTAATAGTTGCTGCAGTTCGTTTATCAGATTAACAGTAGTAAGTTCATTTTGTATCAGCTCTTTCACTACTAACTTATCCATGATCAGGTTAACCAATGAAATATATTTGATCTTTATCAGTTGCCTGGCTATCTGATAACTAATATTGCTGCCTTTGTAACATACAATTTCAGGAACGCCAAACAAAGCCGTTTCCAAAGTAGCTGTTCCGCTCGTTACTAATGCAGCTTTGGCTTGTGCTAAAAGATCATACGTTTTATTGCTGACAGACGATACATTTTTATAGGGTTCCATAAACGGTGCATAAAATGCATTATCAAGTCCTGGGGCCTGCGCTACCACAAATTGATAGGCCGGGAATGATTTGGCCACTTCCAGCATGATCGGTAATTTTTTTGCGATCTCCTGTTTGCGGCTACCTGGCAGCAGGGCGATGAACTGAGAATTTGAATCCTTATTAAATTCACGATTCATAACTCCCAACTGGTGTTCTTCAATCACTTCCACCAATGGGTGCCCCACATAGTCAACCTCCCAGTTCCATTTATTTTTGTAGTACTCTTTTTCAAAAGGAAGGATGCACAACATTTTATCAATACATTGTTTCATTTTTTTTACACGGTTCTCTTTCCATGCCCAAACCTGCGGGGAGATATAGTAAACGATTTTGAAACCATGCTTTTTTGCCCATTCGGCAATACGCAGATTAAACCCCGGGTAATCAATCAATACCAATACATCCGGCTGGTACGAAAAGATATCCTGTTTGCAGAATTTGATATTGTGTAAAATAGCAGGCAGGTTCTTTATTACTTCTGCAAAGCCCATAAAAGCCAGTTCGCGATAATGTTTTACCAGATTGCCGCCAGCTTCCTGCATCAGATCACCACCCCAGCAACGGATATCAGCCAGAGAATCGAGTAGCCGGAGTTCTTTAATCAGGTTACTGCCATGAAGGTCGCCACTGGCTTCACCGGAAATGATATAGTATTTCATACCCTCTGCCCCCCGAAGGGTGAATTTGATTGAGGCTGCAAAATACCGCTTTCGGTTGGGACGCTAAAACGACCTGAACGATAAGCGGTATTTTCTTGCGTAGCAGTACAATTCAGGCCATTGTAATGTTACAGTTCAGATAAAACTAAAAAAATAGTTTTTAAACTAAGTAATTAGTTTATATATTTGAAAAACAAATAAATTACCCCCCAATGAGACCATTAACCAAAGCAGAAGAACAGATCATGCAAAGTATCTGGAAACTGGAAGAGGCTTTTTTAAAAGATATTTTAGAGGCCCAGCCAGAACCCAGGCCACATTCCAATACAGTAGCAACCATTGTGAAAATTTTGGTGGATAAAGGCTTTGTAGGCGTAACCCCGATAGGCAGGGTGCACAGGTATTATCCGCTGGTATCAAAAGGCGACTATTCATCCAGTACCATACGCAACCTGGTGGAAGGCTATTTTGAAGGATCGTTCAGTGATGCGGTTTCTTTTATGGTAAAACAAAAAGACATCAGCGTTAAGGAACTGGAACTGCTTTTACAACAGATCAAACAAACTAAAAAATAATTACCATGCTTACAACTGCTTATTACTTTTTGCAAGTGGTACTTTGTAGTGGTGTGATGATGGGGTACTATTGGCTGGTGCTGCGTAACAAACGTTTTCACCAGTATAACCGTTTTTACCTGCTGGCCATTGCGGCATTTTCATGGATCGTGCCGCTGATCAAAATCAAATGGGGGCATACCGTAATAAGCGAAGACCCGCAGATGATACGGTTTTTATCAGTTGTAGCAGATAACAATTCGCAGATGGAAGAAAGTCTTTCTGGCAAAGGGTTTCAGTGGAGCTGGGATATGCTGGCACCGGGCATTTATATGGCGGTAGCTTTGGTTTTATTATTTGGTATGCTACGTGCATTGTTTCGTATTTACCGGCTATTGCAAATACATTCCTGTAAAAATGTTGGTGATGTGTACCTGATTATTACAGAGGCAAAGGGAACGCCTTTTTCTTTCTTTCGCTATATTTTCTGGAACGATGAGATTGATATCCGTAGTGAAGCCGGTAAACAAATATTACAACATGAATTAACGCATGTGCAGCAAAAACATTCTTTCGATAAATTATATATACAGGTAATGCTGATCGGTGGCTGGTTCAATCCTTTTTTTTGGTTGATACGCAAAGAGATGGATATGATCCACGAATTTATTGCCGATAATAAAGCCGTTGCCAATGGCGATACGGCTTCACTGGCGCAGATGCTTTTAACAGCTGCTTATCCACAACAAAAATTCTTACTTACACATACTTTCTTTTTCTCACCCATTAAAAGAAGGTTACAGATGCTTACAAATAACAGTAACCCACGTTTCAGTTACCTGCGGAGGTTGGTTGTATTGCCTTTACTGGCTGTAGTGGTTATCTTTTTTGCTTTTAGAAATAAAGATCAGCGTAAAAACAACACCTTAACTGTTGCAACAGTGGTTGAAAATGCATTTGATGAAATAGCTAAACAAGAATTAAAAAAAGACAATCATTTATTTCTTGCAGGTACTTCCGGTATTGATACGAATATTATTGTTGCAGATAAGGTGATTGTTAAATCAGGTGGTGAAAGAGCAGGGCTCACAGAAAAAATTACCGGTAAAAATAACCCTTTAAACAAAGCATTAATTATACTCGATGGTGAGAAAGTGGGTAAAACTGTAATGGAAACACTGGACCCCAGCTTGATCCAATCTATAAATATTTTAAAAAGAGAATCAGCTGCAGCCGCGCATTTTGGCGAAGAAGGTAAGAATGGTGTCATACTCATTACTACAAAAGAAT
The DNA here is from genome assembly GCA_025356235.1 of Bacteroidota bacterium. GTDB lineage: Bacteria > Bacteroidota > Bacteroidia > Chitinophagales > Chitinophagaceae > Sediminibacterium. The sequence continues at coordinate 679 of JANXUL010000060.1, read as the reverse complement.
TCAGTCGTAATAAAGCGTTGATGGTTCTCGATGGTAAAAAAGTGGATAAAAATATCCTTGGCACACTTAATCCGGAATTGATTGAATCTGTGAATGTTTTAAAGAATGAATCTGCTACTGCCTTGTATGGTGATGAAGGTAAAAACGGGGTGATAATTATCACCAGTAAGAAAACCGGCTATGACAGGCAACAGGATGCGGCTTTTTTTAATGGGATACCTAAAGCGAGAGATTCTGCCAATTGGAGAATAAACGATAAAACAGCAGGCTTGGCCTCTAAAAACAGAATTTTATTTAATAGTCAAAACCCTGATTCTTTAGTGTGGGCAGGACAAAACGAAGATGAAATATTAGTAAGGGACCAGCCATTATATATTATTGATCTGGAAAGGCCCACATTGAAGAATGGGAGTATTCCAACTTCAGATATCATTGCCGTGAATGTTCTAAAAGGTAAAAGGGCAATTGATAAATATGGAAGTGATGCTAAAAACGGAGCTGTTGAAATCAGCACCAAAAAAAGTACAGCGGTAATTGCTGAAAACGTTCAGTCGCAAAAAAACTCCAGCGATCAGCTGGTTACAAATGTTCAGATCTCCGCAGAATTCCCCGGTGGCCAACCGTCATGGCAGAAATATCGCGAACGCAATTTAAACAGAAACATTATTGTTGAAAAAGG
>JANXUL010000216.1 GCA_025356235.1 Bacteroidota bacterium | reverse complement strand
AATGCTGTAGCTGATTTCAGGAAGCTAATCGGTGCCACCAATCCTGCCCAGGCAGAAGAAGGTACTATCCGTAAATTATTTGCTGCTTCTGTAGGTGAGAACGCCGTTCATGGTAGTGACAGTGACGAAAACGCCGCTATTGAAGGCGATTTCTTCTTCTCAAAACTTGAGCGGTTCTAAACCTGGAAATACAAGACTGAAAAGGCATCCGATAAAATCGGATGTTTTTTTTATTAGGATGGTCTACTTTTTCAAGTATGGTCATCTACTATTATCCCGTTTTGATCATTTATTATTCGCGATAATTGGTTTAGGAATAACGGTAGAATCTGCAACAGCGAACCCATGAAATTTTACCTGCCTCGATAGGCCGCCGCTAAAAAAGATATCCGCAAATTTGGAGAACTCGCCGTTAGCCCCCCCATTAAAACCCAATGTGATAAAAGTAGATTTTCCGGGCACTATTTTCTCACCGGCTCTGAATTTTGGTGTGGTACAACCGCACCCGGCCTTTACATCCTGCAGCACAATTGTGTCGGTGCCAATATTTTTTATAACAAGGTTGTACTCCAGTGGTTTACCGGCACTGATACGGCCCATATCATAATCCATATTGGTAATGCTGAGTATTTTATCAATCGCATTTACGGGTATTTGTGCCTGTACATTAATCAAAAGAAAACAGGCGAAAAAAAATAGCAGTACTTTTTTCATATTGTATCGTTTAACAGAATGCCCCCGTATTATTGACAGTTTTTGATCAGTTACATTCAAAATTATGAAAAGACAGTCTATTTTTTTATTCTATTTATTACTAAAAAGCATATTTTTATAATGCCTATCTTAGTAAAACCCCAAACAGCCCAATCAACTATTTTATTAACTACTACTTATTATGAAAAGTATTGCTACTTTCTTATTTTGCTGTCTCGTATCAATCGCATTTTCGCAACAGGCGAACAGTTCACAGCAGCTACAAAATTCCGGTGCCCCCCAGGTTTCTAAAAAGACTTTTATTATTTCTTCGGGCAGCAATTCACCGCTTTTGTATAACCATATTGAATCAATTGATATCAATGCCGGTAAATCATTACAGGATATTTATGAACCTAAAAAAAGTTGTTCAGTAAGGAACAACGGATACCTCCCTTATCAATCCCACAAGGATGAACGCCCGGAAGATTCATTGAAGATGCCTATGGGTGGATCGGTTGCGTGTATGGCTTATGATTATAAAAGCAACCGTTTATTTTATATCCCCTTGCAATTATCTGAATTAAGGTACCTGGATATGAAAGAATCCAACCCTTCCTTCACTTACCTCGAAAACCAATCCCTTAACCTGTTGCACAATAAGGAAGATGTTGCCAATCAAATAACCCGTATGACCATCGGCTCAGATGGGTTTGGTTATGCACTTTCAAATGATGGCGAACACCTGATAAAATTCAGTACCCAGGGAACACCAACCATCCAGGATTTAGGGGTGTTAATTGATAATCCTAAAAATCAGGTTTTGGTACGCTCCAGCTGTACCTCATGGGGTGGCGATATGGTGAGCGATGTAAATGGTAATTTATACCTCGTAACCGTACATAATCATATTTTCAAAATCAGCCTGCCAAGTAAAAAATGCGATTATGTAGGCACCATTAAAAACCTGCCTGAAGGATTCTCTTCCAATGGCGCTGCTGTGGATGAGAATGGTGAATTAATGGTCAGTTGCGGTGCATCGCTGGGTAAAAAGTTTTCGGCTTTGTATAAAATTAACTGGTCATCATTGGAAGCTGAGCCCATTAACAATGCTTTAACCGGGATAGGAAATATTTCTGATATGGCGAGCAGCAACCTCTTATTTCAAAAAACAAATAAGCAACCGGTTTCCAATTCAGTGGTTGCCTTTGCACAGACTGTTGAAAAAGATGAAAATAACCTGCCCAACATAAGCATCTTCCCCAACCCGGTTAACCATGGAAGGTTTCAGATTAAGACTTCCAACCTCAAGGAAAAAGGTGAATACAAGATGCTCCTTCTAAACATAACCGGCCAGGCAATTATGGAAGGCAAAATGAACCTGGGTTTGAAAACAAATACTAACTCATTCAATTTTCCTGCCAGGCATGCAAAGGGTGTGTATGTAGTTCAGATCACCGATATATTTAACCGTACCATATATTCCCAACAATTGATTGTGGAGTGATGACCCGCCCTCTTTAAAAAGCAAAGGCAGCCCTATAAAGGTTGCCTTTGCTTTTTACGCAATGTAAAAGCAGGTTCTGCCCGGTTATTCATTTTGCGGGAATATCCGGCTAATCCTCACAAATCTTTTCTTATACTGCTCATTCAATTCTGTAATGGTTACCGACATGGCCCTGCCGGAAGTAGCATGAATAAATGTAATGCCGCTTGCGGTATTTGAGACAATTAATCCCATGTGTCCCACTGAAGCTTCATTTTTGCTGGTTCCGGTAAATAAAATAAAATCCCCTCTTTTTGCATTTTCAATGGGAACAGTTTGCCCAAGATTTGTAAAATCAATAGAAGAACGGGGCACTTCTATTTTGAAATGTGTAAAAACATATGTGATAAATCCTGAGCAGTCAAATCCTACCTGGGGATTGGTGGATGCATATACATACGGTATGCCGATAAGGGTTTCGGCATACTTCATTAATTCATCAGGGGTTGTGTTACCTGTATTCCTATGAAGTTCCGATGGCAGTATGGGACTATTTTTAGTGCGGGTATTATCGGTAATAAAACTATCTGTCTTAACCGGGATACCTGCTTCGATAACCGTATCTTTTAAAGTATGCCTGCTTATTTTTGACAGGCTGTCAACAATCAATACCTCTTTGGTTTGATCGGAACCCTCCCTACAGGATAGTAACGTGAGCATAAACAATGCAGTAAACCATTTTTGCATACAACTGTATTTTCAGAATATGACAATAAGGTAACACTTCTAGTTACCTGTTACAAAAGCAATTTACCATTAGATACTAAAACATAATGCGATAGCGCAATGAAATAAACTATTTTCACGTAAACCATAACATGGATAATATGAATATTGGCGCGATTGTTATCGTCATCATTATTGCATTTGCGGTAGTCTTTTTGTTGGTTAAGAAAAATCAGAAAGACAGGGATGAACTTAATCCTGATGCAGAAGATGCCGTTGAAGAAGTTAAGAATGAACAGGATAAAGAACATCTTTGATTTTACATAAAGAAATGTTCGGAAATAATTACTTACATTCCCACTTATATTTTTTGGCATTTACAAACAGTAATGCTTGGGTTAATGCGCTTTGTTCAGTTATGGTTGGTACCACCGAACCTTTTATATCCTTGAAATCACCATTAATGGTTTCTACCATGCCATTTTTGTTATGCACTAAATACTCTGCATGCTCCACTTTTATTCCTTTATAATATTGTTGATACCGCTGATGAGTCATGCCCAATTTATCCGTTGTGGATTTTATTATTCGGAACTCATCTCCCGGTTTAGCTTGCAAGACCGTTCTTAAAAAATCAGATGCATCA
>JANXUL010000210.1 GCA_025356235.1 Bacteroidota bacterium | reverse complement strand
GTTTCGGGTATCAGGTTCATGCCTCAGTATGAGGAACTGAAATTTAATTGCCAGGTAGCAGGTAAACCCGATTTTGAATGGGATCAGCTAAAACAATACCTCCCTGAAGTCAGCTTCCATGGTTTAAAAAGTATTGGTATTGGTTATGGGGTTAAGGCAGCCTTGGATGCCTGGACAGATGCCGGTAATCCGATTGAAAATGACCAGCCACTTTGGGATACAGGTTGCGTTTTTGGCAGCAGTGTTTCAGATACCGATGTGATTAAGAATGCTATTGTACGAGTAGACGCAAAAGAATCAAAAAAGCTCGGATCACGCGTGGTAGAACAGATCATGAATAGTGGCATTACTGCATATATAGCAGGCCGGTTAGGCTTGGGTAACCGTGTTATTTCCAATTCAGCAGCTTGCGCCACAGGTACACAGGCTATTGTAATGGGTTATGAATATATTAAACATGGATTAGCCAAGCGAATGCTCGTAGGTAGTACGGAACATGTGGATTCCTATATCTTTGGCGCGTTTGATTCAATGCGGGTGCTGTCGAGAAAATTCAATCATCTTCCCGAACAGGCTTCGCGGCCCATGAGTGCCAGTGCGGGTGGATTTGTTCCCGGCTCAGGCGCTGCGGCACTTATGCTGGAAGACATGGATGTTGCACTTGCAAGAAATGCAACTATCTATGCAGAAATAATTGGCGGAACCAATAATTCGGGCGGGCAACGTTGCGGTGGTACTATGACGGCCCCTAATTCGGCCGGCATCATGAAATGTATTACTGATTCGCTGGCAAGTGCAAAGATTAATCCGCAATCAATTGATCTGATCAGCGGCCACCTGACGGCAACAGCTGCTGACAGGTTAGAGGTTCAGAACTGGAGCGATGCACTGGGCAGAAAAGGAGAAGATTTTCCATTGATCAACTCTTTAAAATCAATGATTGGTCATTGTTTGAGCGCCACAGGTGCAATTGAATCTGTTGCGGCGGTTTTGCAGATCAAACACCAGTTTGTACATCCCAATATCAATATTGAGGATCCTGATCCGGAAATAATAAATATAATTGGGGAAAACAGTATCCCTGTAAAAATGCTGCAAAAAGAAATTAATACCGTAGCCAAAGCAAATTTTGGTTTCGGGGATGTAAACACCTGTTTAATATTTTCAAAATTTAACCAACATGGATAGACAAGCAATTTTAGAGGAATTAAAAAAAGTATTGATACCCTATACAGAAAACAAGCAACTCCTGGAAGGCATTACTGAGGATACGGATTTACTCAAAGACCTGAAGATTAATTCGGCTAATCTCGTGGATGTTATTATAGATGCAGAATCAAAGTATGATATTGAAATTGACATGGACGCAGCGGAAAGAATGGTAAATGTGGGTACTTGTATTGATGTGATCCAGGAAAAAATGAAGCGCTGATCATGCAAAGCGCAGGAAATGATATTATTGATTTACGCGCCATTAATACACAACGCAGTAACGATAGCAGGTTTTATACAAAAATCTTATCCATTTCAGAAATGGCACTTTACCGGAGACCGGAATATGCCCATATTCCTTTTGAACATTTTTTATGGCTGTTATGGTCTATTAAAGAATCGGGATATAAGTATTTGAAAAGAGGGGTTCCTGGCCTTGTATTTTCTCCTTTAAAAATTATCATTCAATGTATTAATTCACCCGTCGGCAATGCAGTAAAATATTTTAAAGATGGCCAATGGGAAGGTGATGTAACCGGTGAAGACTGTTATCAGGGAAGCTGTATTTTCAATAATACTATCTTTTATTTTAAGTCAAAGATTTTTACCGAATTGATTGCTACCGTTGTAAGTGAAGATGAAAATTTTGAACATACCCGCTGGGGCATCCAAACAATTGAGTATGCAGATACTGATCATCAATCAAAAGAGGTAAGGTCATTTTTTTTGAAAAGATTGAATGCCTTTATACCTGATAATGATCTCCGTATTGAAAAAGATACTGCTGGCTATCCCCTTATATATAGTGGAACAAAAGAATTAAAGTTTCCTGTTTCGTTCGCGCACCATGCCCATTTTATTGCATACTCATTTCTGTTAAATTATTCCAGCAGTTTACATACCT
>JANXUL010000204.1 GCA_025356235.1 Bacteroidota bacterium | reverse complement strand
TCATACACAATATGGACCAGGTTTATTTGAGGTTGTTTATGAAGAAATATTTTGTTATGAATTAGGGAAAACAGGATTGTTATTTTACAGGCAACATCCAATACCCCTTATTCACGAAGAAATAAAAATGGAAGTAGGTTTTCGAGCAGATATAATTATTGAAAATAAAGTCGTGGTTGAATTAAAATCGATAGAAGTACTTGCTCCTGTTCATTACAAGCAGGTCTAAACCTATTTGAAGTTGACAGGTTGTAAATTAGGCATACTTGTAAATTTTAATGTAAATCTCATAAAAGAAGGTATTCACAGAATTGTAAACAAATTATAAAAACTTTGCGTCTTGGCATCTTAGCGTCTTTGCGTAAAAAAAAATATTTATGGCAGACATCAGCTCAAACTTCCTCGGCATAAAATCTCCCAACCCATTCTGGTTGGCCAGTGCCCCTCCTACTGATAAAAAAATAAATGTACTACGCGCTTTTGAAGCCGGCTGGGGTGGTGTGGTTTGGAAAACACTGGGGAGCCAGGTAAAAAATGTATCGTCCCGCTATTCCGCCGTGGACTTTAATGGAACAAGGATAATGGGATTTAATAATATTGAACTGATCAGTGACAGGCCTTTGGCAATTAATTTAAAAGAGATTGAAGAATGCATCAAACTCTTCCCCGACCGGGCCATGGTGGTTTCTTTAATGGCAGATAATGATAAGAATAGCTGGCACGAACTTATTAAAAAAGTAGAAGATACCGGCGCACATGGCTTTGAACTCAATTTCGGTTGCCCGCATGGAATGATTGAAAGAGGTATGGGCGCTGCCGTTGGGCAGGATCCTGAAATTGCACGTATGGTAGTAGAATGGGTAATGGAAAAAGCAACCATTCCAGTTATTACCAAGCTTACACCCAATGTACATTCACCTGTTCCTGCAGGTAAGGCCTGTGTGGAAGCAGGTACCAATGCATTGTCTTTGATCAATACCATTCAATCGGTTACCGGTATTGATTTAGACACTTTGGTGCCAAATCCGAATGTAGCCGGCAAATCGGTATTTGGTGGTTACTGCGGGCCCGCGGTAAAGCCTATTGCTTTGAAGATGCTGACAAATATCAGTCAGAATGATACCACACGGAAAGTTCCTGTCTCCGGCATTGGTGGTATCAGTACATGGAAAGACGCGGTAGAATTTATGTTATTGGGTGCATCCAACGTGCAGGTTTGTACGGCAGTAATGAAACATGGCTTCCGCATTATAGAAGACATGTGTGAGGGATTAAACAACTGGATGGATGAAAAGGGATATAAAACCATTGTAGATTTTATTGGCAAATCGGTAGAAAATATCACCCATTGGGAAGACCTGGATATTAACTACCACCATATTGCAAAAATCAACCAGGATAAATGTATCCATTGCGGTTTGTGTTATATTGTTTGTGAAGATACCTCCCATCAATCCATCAGCCTGGACTACGGTAAGCCATACAATACCTATACGATAAAGGATGAAGAATGTGTAGGTTGCAACCTTTGTCAATTGGTATGCCCTGTTACGGATTGTATTACTATGGAAGAACATCGCGTTGCACCTGAATACCTTAACTGGAAAGACTACCAGCGATTGGGATTACCTTTGAATGATCATTAACCATATATTTTCTATTTTTATTGAATGAAACTCCAATTCTGGTCGGTAGGCAAAGCACATGAGGCTTATGCAAAAGCGGGCATCGAAGATTTTACCAAACGGCTCAATAATTATTTTCCAGCCGATTGGCATATCATTTCCCCCCCTAAGAATGCAGCCCATCTGTCGGAAGTGGAATTGAAAAAAGCGGAAGCAGCCATCCTACTGCAACAAATACAAAAAGACGATTACCTTGTTTTATTAGATGAAAGGGGCAAACAAATCAGTTCCCCTGAACTGGCGCAATGGCTGCAAAAGCGTGCTAATGAAAGCACTAAACGCATTCTATTTTTGATTGGTGGTGCCTTCGGTGTAGACGAAACGGTTATGCGAAGGGCCGATTACACCTGGAGCTTATCAAAACTTGTTTTTCCGCACATGCTGGTGAGGTTATTATTAGCCGAACAGATTTACCGTGCATGTACTATTCTCCGGAATGAGAAATACCACCATCTGTAATCCTGGCTGTTGGTCAGCGACGAACAATGGCCATAGAATAGGTTTACCGTGCTTGCATCATTTCCCGGAATGAAAATATCATCACAATTTACATTGCCTATTGGTTAGCGACCCACAGCGGTAGTAGAAACAAAGTTGAAAAGATTTGTCTGAAATCTTATTTTTCTGCTTTACGGCTTTGCATAAATGTGTTCCAAAACCTGTAGTCAGGTAACCAACCATAGCAGAGGTATACATACTGTGTCTATGAAGTGCCTGTTAAGTTAGATCTCTATAACATCTCTATAAGGTCTCTATAAGATCTCTGTAAATATGACCGTCTTTTTTAGATTCTTCAGTATTTCTTTTAAATAAAAAAAATATTTTAGTCAATACCTGTGCAAAAACAAAATACTCTTTCTAACCGGTTATAGCAAAAAATATTCATGCTTCAGCCGTTGTAAGTCTCCTGACCTCAGCGACCCAAAGCCACAATGAACATTTGCTTTTGGTCAGCGACTAACAGCGGTAGTAGGGGCGGTTTATTTTTATTTTAAAATGGAAGCCCGGAAATATTTAAATTGCAGGTATGATTATCACTATCACCATCATTATTTTGTTGCTTACCTGTATTGTTTCCTTCACTGCTTTTTCCAATGATAAGATTACGGAGGATCTTATTTTTTATCCCCCCGCTATCACTAACAGGAACCAATGGTACCGTTTTATCACCTGTGGGTTTATTCATGCCGATTTCATGCACCTGGCTTTTAACATGTACACTTTTTACCTGTTTGGTGATATGGTTGAACGGGCTTTTACAGAAATATTTCCCGGAACAGGTAAGTCGCTCTATATCGTTTTATATATTTCATCCCTTGCCGTTTGCCTGCTGCCTACTTATTTACAGCATAAGAATAATTATCATTACCGAAGCCTGGGTGCATCAGGTGCGGTTTCTGCGGTTATTTTTATCGGCATATTTTTAAACCCAACAATGGGTATGAGCATATTTCCCATACCTGTTAATATCCCCGCTTTCGTTTTCGGGCCTTTGTATCTTTTGGTTTCAGTTTACCTGGCCAAAAAAGGCAGGGGTAATATCAATCACTCTGCACATATCTGGGGGGCTTTGTATGGTATTGTTTTCTTTGCGGTTGCCTGCCAGCTACTGAGTAATTTCAGGCCTGTAGAAAGCTTTATTAATGAGGTATCCGGTTATTTCGGTAGGTAATATGCAGCATTGTTTGGGATTGACCGGTTATTTTAAAGCGGTCATCAATACGATGTCCCACAATCCAAAGAATTTTTTTATTGCTTTCAATAACCCATGTTTTTTCTTTTTCTGTCCTGGATAGTTTCTGATCAATTAAAAAACGGTTGACCTTCTTTTTCTTTTGCATACCCAAAGGATAAAAATAGTCTCCTTGTTTCCATTTGCGTAATAAAAGCGGGAATCCAATTTCATCGGCATTAAGAAAAGCTTCAGAATGGTTATTTTGAATTTTATCCGGTGCCGTGCTTAACGATTTTTTTATTTCTAATGATCCATTTTCAAATAATATTGTATGGTCTCCTGCTTCAATAAGAATATGCTGCGCAGTTTCTGCTGCATTCGGTGAAATAATCATCCAGTTACGGTTGCGGATGATGCGGTGTGTGGATGAACCCATATAACTGCCATTCTCTGCATCCAGTAACTTAATCACTTCTATTGTTTGCTGGGCAGTAAACCCATAGGGCTTGATCAGTTCCCAGGTAAGGGTATGCAATGGATTTATTTTTTTCCATTTCAATACAGGAATATGCACCTCCGCCCCCTTTTTCTCAATCAGTTTTGTAACATGCAACCTAATAGATTGCCTGTACAATTCCATCACTTCATTAAAGCGCGCTATATTATGCAACAGGTTTTCCTCCACCTGCGGAAACACTTCTTTGATCTGCGGCAATAACTGGTTACGGAAAAAATTACGGGTGTATTTATCCGATGCATTGGAAGAATCTTCAACAAATTCAAGCCCTTTGGTACCTGCATATTCCAGTAGATCTGTTTTCCGGAATTGCAGCAAGGGCCTGATTAATCTTTGTTCTTTCAATAATGGCTGGATACCGACCAATCCTTTGATACCGGTTCCACGGAAAAAACGCATCAACATCGTTTCAATATTATCATCTGCATGATGGGCTGTAACAATAAAGTTGTTGGATGATTGATAACTGTTCACAGAACTGATGTCCTTTGGATTATCTGCCACCTGCCAACTATTAACTATTTCCGTAAACCAGGCATATCTCAGTTCCCTTGCCGCTTCCTGTATGGAACATTTTTTATCAGAAACATATTGCCTGGTATCAAACCGTTTTACCAACACTTCTTTGTCATACTTTTCACCAAATGATCTTACAAAAACCTCATCACGTTCGCTCTCTTCGCCCCTTAATTGAAAATTGCAATGGGCAATCTGAAAAGCAAAGCCTGCATTCGCTATCAAATCAACCAATACAACACTGTCTATGCCCCCGCTCACCGCTAATAGCAGCTGACAGTTGGCTGTTGACAGGTGGCAGAATTGCTTATGCCAGTTATTTTTAAATTCCTGTAATAAATCCATGTATTTGTATAAATAAAATGCTGCAGGTTTACTACAGCATTAAATATAAAAAAAACTGAACAATCTCCCCCCGCAACCAGTATCCAGCATCTACCCCCCCTTCTTCACTTCCTTCGCCCAGGTATCTTTTAAAGTAACCGTTCTGTTGAAAACGAATTTATCGTTAGTACTGTCTTTATCCAAATGAAAATAACCTTTCCGGATAAACTGGTAGCGGTCATCCGCTTTATCATTTTTCAAAGCGGGTTCGGCATATGCATTTTGTATCACATGCAATGAATCTGTATTAATATGGTCCTTAAAATCACCTTCCGCATTTCCCACATCCTCCACTTTAAATAAACGGTCATACAAGCGTACCTCAGCAGTAACCGCATGCTCCACACTTACCCAATGCAAAGTTCCTTTTACATTGATACCCGATGTATCAGAACCACTTTTACTTTCAGGGATATAAGTGCACCTTACTGAAGTTATATTGCCCTCTATGTCTTTAACAACCTCATTGCATTGTATGATATATGCACTTTTTAAACGTACCATTTGGCCCGGTGCCAGGCGAAAATATTTTTTAGGTGCTACTTCCATGAAGTCTTCCCGTTCAATATACAATTCTTTACTAAATGGAATTTCACGGGAACCGGAACTATGGTCTTCGGGGTTATTTTCACTCGGCAATAATTCAGTTGAATCGGGATAATTGGTGATCAGCACTTTTACTGGATCAAACACAACCATCCTTCGCAAAGCAATTTTATTCAGGTGTTCGCGTACACAGAATTCCAATAAACTCACATCAATCAGGTTTTCTCTTTTTGCCACCCCGATACGGTCACAAAACTCACGTATACTTTCAGCCGTATAACCACGCCGCCGCATACCGCTGATGGTTGACATCCGCGGATCATCCCATCCATTCACATGTCCTTCATTTACCAACTGCAACAATTTTCGTTTACTCATGATGGTATAAGTCATGTTTAAACGGGCAAACTCGTATTGACGGGAAGGAAATATGCCTAAGTTTTCAATACACCAATCGTACAGGTCGCGGTGGGGTACAAATTCAAGTGTACAGACCGAATGGGTGATATTTTCTATCGCATCGCTTTGTCCATGTGCAAAATCATACATGGGATAAATACACCAGGCATCGCCTGTGCGGTGGTGATGCGCATGTTTGATACGGTAAATGATAGGGTCGCGCAGCAACATATTGGGCGATGACATATCAATTTTGGCGCGCACTACTTTGGTACCATCTGCATATTTACCGGCGCGCATATCGGTAAACAGGGTAAGGTTTTCGTCCATACTCCTGTCGGAAAAAGAATTTCTTTTCCCGGGTGAGGTAGGCGTGCCTTTTTGTGCGGCAATTTCTTCACTGGTACTGTCATCAACATAGGCCAATCCTTTTTTAATCAGTACAACCGCAAATCCATATAACTGTTCAAAATAATTCGATGCATAAAACTCATTTGCCCATTCAAACCCTAACCAACGTACATCCCCTTTAATACTTTCTACATATTCTGTTTCTTCTGTCGATGGATTGGTATCATCGAATCTCAGGTTTGTTTTTCCACCGAACCTTTTCGCAACACCAAAATTAAGCCATATGGAAGCGGCATGACCAATATGCAGGTAGCCATTCGGCTCAGGCGGAAAACGGGTAGTAATAGATGGATATTTCCCATTCTTCAGATCCTCTTCAACGATCTCTTCAATAAAATTCAGGCTCTTTTCTTCGCTCATTTCAATTGCTTTTCTAAGTAGGTAAAGGTAAGGA
>JANXUL010000202.1 GCA_025356235.1 Bacteroidota bacterium | reverse complement strand
GTAGGTATCCCCGGTTTCCAGTTCATACAGGATCCACTCGAATACCTTACCCGTACACACCATACCAATATGGATGTGTATGATCATTTGTCAATTCCTGATCTGCAACAGGCGGCTACCATCATAGCTTCTTTTGTATATCATACAGCCATGCGTGCTGAAAAAATACCACGTAAATCTTTACCTAAAGGGGAGAAATGGTTATTTGAAGGCTTTTAATTGTTGTACCGTTTGGCTTACATGTATGCTGAATCTGAATAATATAGAAAAATTTCTTTCAGGTAAGTAACCACACTTCTTTCCTGCTAAAATGAAATAATGATGAAAAATATTTTCTATTTAATAGCTGTATTTTTTTTTGTAAGCCAGGTTACCGCGCAGGAAACGGTTCTGCAGTATTTATCCGGCACCGACAAAGACCACACCGTAGCCTGGGATTTTATGTGTACCAAAGGACGAAAGAGCGGCAGCTGGTCAAAGATACCCGTGCCTTCGAACTGGGAGCTGCAGGGATTTGGCACGTTTAATTATTACCAGGATACCCAAAACCCTGATGAGCAGGGATTATATAAATACAGGTTTACGGTAGCCCCACAACATGCCGGTAAAAAAGTATTTATTGTGTTTGACGGGGCAATGACAGACGCCGAAATAAAAATCAATGGACAAGCTGCCGGGCCAATACACCAGGGTGGTTTTTATCAGTTCAAATATGATATCACGGCATTGATCCAATTTGGAAAACCCAATTTACTGGAAGCTACCATAAGCAAACACTCATCCAATAATTCGATTAACCGTGCAGAAAGAAAAGCGGATTTCTGGTTATTTGGTGGACTGTTCCGGCCTGTGTACCTGGAAATAATGCCCCAAACGCGTATAGAAAGAGTAGCTATTGATGCACAGGCGAACGGAGTTTTTAACTTACAGGTATTCGCCAATACTTCGGCCAGACAAACCATTGAAGCGCAGGTGTACCAGCTAAATGGTAAACCTGTTGACGGCGCGTTTTTTTTGCGGGTGGGCGATAGTGTATTGCACCATCAATTCAATCATCACAGGTTATGGAACCCGGAAGAACCGAACCTGTATTATGTTTCTGTTTATATAAAAGAGGGCAATAAAATTATTCATACCATTAAACAACGCTTTGGCTTTAGAACCGCTGAATTGCGCAAGCAGGATGGGTTTTATGTGAATGGGAAGAAAATAATTTTTAAAGGTGTATGCAGGCATAGCGAATGGCCTGAATCGGGGAGAACATTGAGCCGGCAGGTTCACCTGATGGATATTAAGGCCATAAAAGATATGAACATGAACGCCGTGCGGATGAGCCATTACCCGCCGGATAAAGAATTTTTAGACCTCTGCGACAGTCTCGGTTTATTTGTGTTGGATGAACTTACGGGCTGGCAGGCAGCCTATGATACAACGGTTGGCAGAAAATTAGTGAAAGAACTGGTGGTGCGCGATGTAAACCATCCTTCTGTCGTTATCTGGGACAACGGCAACGAAGGTGGCTGGAACCGTGCCCTCGACAATGATTATGCATTGTATGATCCGCAGAAAAGATTAGTCATTCATCCATGGGAAAGATTTAATGGTACCAATACCAAACACTATCCTGATTTTAAGTATATACAAAATGAAGTAGCTAACCCCAAAGAAGTATTCTTCCCCACCGAATTTATGCATGGACTGTTTGACGGTGGCCATGGGGCTGCCCTGGAAGATTTCTGGAATGAAATGATGAAGCATCCGTATGCCGCTGGTGGTTTCTTATGGTCATTGCATGACGAAGGTGTGAAACGCAGTGACAGGCATGATAGTATTGATGTTGCCGGTAATATGGCGCCGGATGGTATTGTTGGCCCTTACCGTGAAAAAGAGGGGAGTTTTTATACAATCAAAGAACTCTGGAGCCCGGTTTACATAGATAGTAAAATACCATTTGCCAACCAGCTATCCATTGAGAACCGTTACTTGTATACCAACCTTTCTAAACTTAGTTTTGAATGGAGAACCGTTCATTATCCTGCAGCTAAAGAATCGGTAACCAAACCTTCCAGCTTGCAAAAAGGAGTACTGAAACCACTTTTACTTGCGCCGGGTGAAAAAGGTTTTTTATCAATTCCCATCAACAATGATCATGCTGCAGATGCTGTTTACCTGGTAGCACTTACTGATAAAAGAGATACTGTTTGCAGCTGGAGTTGGGCTTTACAACCTCCATCGCAATATCTACATAATTTAACAAACCCAAGTAAAAAACCGGGACTTACTATTAAAGAGGATGCACAGGTATTAACAGTAATCTGTGATGGTATTAATTATACATTTGATAAACAAACAGGGTTCCTGCAGAAAGTGTTTAATGGTACAAAACCCGTTTCTTTTGGCGCAGGCCCTTCATTGGCCGGAAGTAAACAGGTCTTACATCAATTTACTTCCATCAGCCATGGAACCGAATATTTGGTAACACCCACTTATGATGGTGACAGTTTACAGGTGAAATGGATTTTTGAATCAGGTAAACTTCCCAGGCTCGACTATGGTTATATGGTAAAAGATACCGCAGATTTTATGGGTATCGGGTTTAGTTATCCCGAAGAAAAAATCACAGGTATGAAATGGCTGGGCCGCGGCCCCTACCGTGTTTGGAAGAACCGTTTAAAAGGGCAACAATTCGGTGTTTGGCAAAAAGCATATAATAATACCATCAACGGTGAGAGCTGGATTTATCCTGAGTTTAAAGGATGGCATTCAGAACTCTATTGGATACAATTGCAGAATACGGAAGCAAATTTTATTGTGTACACAGATCAACCTGATATTTATTTGCAAATGCTAAAACCCGCAAAGCCCAAAGCGGCCGGTAATAACAACACGAGCCCGGCTTTTCCGGAAACAAATATTGGGTTTATGCATGGGATATCTGCCATAGGAACTAAGTTTCAGTCTGCAGAATTAATGGGGCCACAAAGCAGAAGAAATGTACAGAACAGAAACCATTCTTTTATGGGTACCCTGTATTTTGATTTCCGTTGAATGATCTTTACTAACCATTGGTATTAGGTCATCTGAAACAGGTTATAATGGAAATAATGCTGATTTGCAAGATTGGCTGTTTATATTTTAGGCTTAAACCTTGCATAATTCCTTAAGGTTTTTTATTTTGTAAGGAATCTTCTTAAATAAAGTTTAAAACCAACATACCATGAATGTAAATCAACCACCATCAACCACGCACCGCCGTGGATTTTTAGGTGCCATAACGAAAGGCGCCGCTGCTTTCGGATTATCCAGCCTCGTATCACCCTTTACACAATTACATGCAGCGGATGCCAGTAACAGGGAAATGGGTACTTATGCTCCCGCAGATGCGGATCAATGGTTTAACCAGGTAAAAGGCAAACACAGGATCGTGTATGATGCTACCCAGCCGCATGAGATCTATCCATTCGCTTGGCCCAAGGTTTTTCTGCTAACCAACCAGGCTACCGGTTCTCCTGCCAGCGATTGTGGTGTAGTGGTGGTGTTAAGGCATACTGCAATCGCTTATGCGTTTGAGGACAGGCTTTGGGCAAAATATAAATTCGGGGAAGTATTCAATGCGCATGACCCCAAAACAAAAGCAGCGTCTTTACGAAATCCTTTCTGGAAACCCAAACCCGGCGATTTCAAACTACCCGGAATAGGAGAGGTACAGATTGGTATTAACGAACTGCAGGCCGACGGTGTAATGTTCTGCGTTTGCGAAATGGCTCTTGCAGTATTCACCGGAACAGTTGCAGATATGATGAAAATGAATGTTGAGGAGGTAAAAAAAGACTGGATGGCTGGATTGTTACCCGGCATACAGCTTGTTCCATCAGGAGTATGGGCCGTAGGTAGGGCACAGGAACATGGTTGTGCGTATTGTTTTGCAGGTTGATATTAATTTAGATAATAGCAGGCCTTACTATATTCATGTATGGGCCTGCTATTATCTTGTTATCCAGTTAAATTCATATTCCAACGGAGATTTAATGGAACTGCGTTCTGCCACCCTTCTAAATCTTTCGGGCAACGACATCAGGTAATCCCTTGCCCTTTCTGCCGCATCATTAATACCACGGATATTTGCGATATCCCATTCTTTTATCAGGTTGTCTAAAATATCGGTATAATCAGTTGTGGTATATACCCCAAGGCGTTGGGCGGCATCACTGAAATGTGTAAAAGTGGCACTGATTTTTTCACCCTGCTGTCGTAGAAAATGGGCAGGCATTACAATTTTCTTACGCATCATATCTTCAAAAGCCAGCATCATTTCACTGGGGTCTATTTCAAATATTTTGCTGATAAAACTTTTATATGCCTTCGCATGCCTTGCTTCATCGGCAGCGATCACACCACAGATTTTAGACAGCTGCACATTGCCATACTGTTTGGCCAATGTAGCCGTACGACGGTGCGAAATATTAGTGGCCATTTCCTGAAAAGAAGTATACACAAAATTCCGGTAAGGATCCCTGGCGGCACCAATCTGCATACCATCTGCTATCAGGTATTGAGTACTTATTTCCATCTGCCGCATATTTACACGGCCTGAGAGATATACGTATTTATTCAAAAGGTCGCCATGGCGGTTTTCTTCGGCCGTCCACATGCGTATCCATTTACTCCATCCTTCACGGTTATCCTTGCCGTCTATACCTTCTATATCCATCAACCAGGTTTCGTAGGTGGGCAGAGCCTCTTCGGTGATAATGTCACCCACAAGTACTGCCAGATAATCGTAGGGGAGCTCCCTGCACTCTAACTGCAATTCTTTAACATCTGTTAGAAAACTTTCGCTACTGCTATCAGGTAAAAGATCGGAAGGCTGCCAGTTCTCATCAATTTTTTTTAAGAAGGTATCTACAATACTATCCATTTTCTGAGCCAGGAAATGCATTACTTCCAGTCGGGTGTGAGTCAGGTTCATCGTTATACTTGAAATTGTTCCCATTAGTTAAATATGCAAAGTTACGAAAATAAGCAGAGACGGGATTGATTATTCCTCCTCCGGATGGTTAATATTCATAACCAATCCCGTCATGAAACCTTTAAAATCATCTCTTAGTTTATATGAAGTAATCAATAAATGGCCATTCTCTCTTCGGGCAGTGAGATAATGGAACATGGGTTTATATTCCGGCGAGAGATCCTTCAAGCCTCCCGGTCCTGTATCTAATGGTTGGTGTAACCCCCCACCACCTCCTATAACCAGGAAGTCTTTGCCATTTTTTTTAAAATGTTCGAAGGCATGCGAATGACCCGATAAAAACAACATGCTTTTTTTCGATCTCATAAAAGGCATAACAAATTTTTGTTGCACAGCTTTCGACGATCCAACAATTTTACTGTTTGAGTAGGGTGAATGATGGCACCCGGTTATAATATATTCCACAGCAGAATCCCTGTCTAATTTGATAAGTATATTTTTATACCAGTCAACCTGTGCTTCATCTTCGGTTTTAGTAAGTGTACTGAAATTAGAGTTTAATAATATTACTGCAACAGAATCTATAATTTCAACAAAACCAGTGTGCGAATGTTCGGGAAAATGTGATTGAAATTTTTTTTGCCCTTTTTTGCCCATTTTCCTGGTACCCATTACTTCATGATTGCCCAGGGCCGAGTAAACAGGTATGCACATATCATGACATTTGTTAAGGTATGTATCCATATTCCTCCATGCCCTGTTGCTGGAGCCTAATGATACCACATCTCCCAACAAAAAAAGAGATAAAGGATGCCGATCGATGATATCCTTAAATATCATTTTGGTAGCCGTTTTGTTATTATTCGTTTTTGAAAGGATTTCTTCCATCCATAGCGGTGCCTGGGTATCGCTTGCAAAAGCAATTTCAGTATTGATATGAACGGGCTCCTGTATCAATGGTGTTTGGCTTTTGAATGATGATGTCATAAAAAGACAGCAGAAACAGCTTATCATCAATCTTGTCAGCATAAGAAAAAATACCGGTTATTACCATGTTTTAAATTTCCATACCAATTGCATCTGAAGGCATATGGATGCATCTACTGTTTCATTGGCATCCATCCATTTTAATTCTGTAGCGATACCCAGTTTTTTAGATAATGGGTAGATGTAGGATGCTGCCATCATCCAGCCAACACTTAATTTACGGGAATCATTCTTGCCTAAATAATCCAGTTTCGTGGTAAGGTTATAAAACCCTGCACCTACAAAAGCATTCCAACGTTTGGTAACGGGCATCGAGGCTACCAATAATAACGGAACTCCGGAAACAGAGGTTTTACCGGTATTGGCCACAGAATCTTTAAAGGTGTAGGAATAAAAATTCATATGCCCTGTTTCGAAACCTATTCTTACCAGATGATCTGGATGCCATAGTACCCTAAAGGATCCTACAAACCCCAACCTGTTTGTTTTTGCGGTTACAGAAACCGGTGTAGCTGCGTTCACT
>JANXUL010000168.1 GCA_025356235.1 Bacteroidota bacterium | reverse complement strand
GGTGAACAATGGTGGTTAGTATTACAAAATCTCAATGCTTTCAACAAATGCCTCTCCCCATTTCAGGGGGAGATAAAGAGGGGGTCGCGTACAATTACCACGTATAAGTTCATCCCCCTTTTTCATCATGCCTTTACCACTTGCTGTAATTTGTTTTATGTTTTACAAGCATAACCGAATCAACAACTTAAAGCACCTGGAAGCTAACCGTAAAAAATTACGCAATGCCCCCACAGATGCGGAAAGAAAACTTTGGCCCTACCTGAGAAAAGGAAAGTTACTGGGCAAACGATTCAGGCGGCAGTTTAGTGTACTCAATTATATTCTTGATTTTTATTGCTTTGAAGAAAAACTGGCCATTGAATTAGACGGACAACCCCATTACACAAAAGAAGGCCTGATAAATGATAGTGAAAGAGATGCTTTTTTACGGGAGCAAGGGATAACCGTATTGCGGTTTGAAAACAGAAGGGTGTTGGAAGATTTGGATGGGGTGCTGGGGGAGATGGAAGATTGGATTGTAAATAAAACAGGCTGCTAACCCACCTCTAACCCCTCCGTCACTGCGTGACACCTCCCCTGGGAGGGGAGGAGATGCTGATGCGGTGAACAATGGTGGTTAGTATTACAAAATATCAATGCTTTCAACAAATGCCTCTCCCCCTTTCAGGGGGAGATAAAGAGGGGGGCGCCCAACAAATGTGGAAAAAAATATATAATCACCCATAGGCAGGTATTACATTTATTATTATCTTAGTCTTCGCAAAGTGTATTCAAGATTCAGATCGGTTTTTTAGGTAAGAAATCCTGCGGGCTGCATTTTAAAATTTTAGCAAGATCATTTAAATGTTTCACGTTGTAATGAGAAGCATATTTACGGCTCTCGACCTTTCCAATAAAACCAACGGACATACCCAGTTCAAAGGCTAAATCGGCTTGAGAAAGATTATTTTCAAGCCTTTTTTCCTTTACTCTGTCAATTACGTAGTTATCAACTTTAGTTTTCAATACCTGCCTATAAGTAATTGTAAAACTGCGGAATATGCCTGCCAATAGCAATCACCTATAGGAAAGTATATCAAATAAACACAAATTCATGATGCAACTACCTCTCTCCATGGCGCCGACATACATGCCTAAACAGGCAATGAATGCCGTATTGTGCTATTTGGTAAAGCAGTGGATTGCGGATAGCAATTGTGGAACACTTCCCTACCGGGAACGGCAACCTTCTTTTATGTTTCAGCATTACAAAGCCTTTACGCTGAAAAACCGGATAGTACTTGTTTCCCCACAAGGCAAAGCTTTGTGTTTGCTGAAAACGCAGTTTGCTAAAAAACCCAAGAACCCGGTATAAACTTCGGGCCTGCCCCATTACCTGACCCTTATTGTTAACACTTAAAGCTACTGCAAATGAACCGCATATTTTGCTTACTGGCATTGCTTTGCCCATTGGTAAGCATTTCTCAAATTACCCCTTCCATTTCTCCCTTATATGGAAAAGTGGTGTCTACAGATAATAGTCCCCTCGCCGGTGCGAACCTGGCTTTACTGAAAAGTAAACGCCGGGCCACCACCGGTTTTGATGGAAACTTCAGTATGGAAATCACTTCCCTGCCGGATACGCTGGTTATCAGTCATATTAGTTTTACCACCATCCGTATACCCGTTACGGCAACAACAGGGAACCCTCTGATGATTGTACTCGAACTAAAAAATACCTCTTTACAGGATGTAGTGGTAAGTACTGGCTACCAGGACCTTTCGAAAGAACGCGCAACAGGCTCTTTTGTTAAGATAGACCATGAACTGCTGAACCGCCGTGTTTCTACCAATATTCTTGACCGGTTAGAAGGTGTTACTCCGGGTTTGTTGTTTAACCGCAATACAATTGCTTCTTCCAAGAATTTACTTGATCTGAATATACGGGGGCACAGTACTTTATTCGCCAATGACCAGCCATTAGTGGTGGTTGATAATTTTCCTTATGATGGAGATATCAGCAATATAAACCCCAATGACGTAGAATCGATCACCTTACTTAAAGACGCGGCAGCAGCTTCTATCTGGGGCGTTAAAGCCGGTAATGGGGTGATCGTGATTACCACTAAGAAAGCAAAGCCGAATCAGAAATTAGCTGTTGCCTTTGCTGCCAATACCACGATTGGTGAGAAGCCTGATCTTTTTTACAGCCGCAGTTTTCTGAACGCGTCTGATTTTATTGATGTGGAAGATTCCCTGTTCCGCCGCGGGTTTTATACCAATGACTTCAGCTCGGTTAACCGCCCGCCTTTATCGCCGGTGGTGGATATACTGCGTAAAAAACAAAGCGGCATTTTAAGCGCAGCGGAAGCCGATGCCCAGATAAATGCTTTGCGCGGATTGGATGTGCGGAATGATTTGTCGAAATATCTGTACCGTTCTTCGCTTAACCAGCAATACGCTGTTTCTATCCGCACAGGTAACACCAACAGCAGCTACTATTTCTCTGCAGGTTTTGATAAAAACCTAAGTGGCTTGCAGGGCAATGAAAATACACGGGCTTCTTTAAGTTCCTTATACCAACTTTCAGTATCTAAAAAACTGAACCTCTCTTTAGGTATTAACTATACACAGAGTTCAATACAATCCAATAACCCCGGCACCATTACTACCGGTGGCCCCGGCAGCCGTAACCTCTACCCCTACGCGCAACTGGCAGATGCCGACGGTAACGCATTGGCCATCGTAAAAGATTACAGTTCACTTTATACCGATACGGCGGGTGCAGGCAAATTATTAAACTGGAAATACCGCCCATTGGATGAGTTGAGACTGGCTGATAATACGACGCGCTCCTCTGATGTACGCATTAATTTCGGACTTACTTATTCATTCACGCCTGCCTTTAGTGCGGAAGTAAAATACCAGTATGAAAAAGCCGCTTCCATAAACCGCAACCTGTTTAATGAACAATCTTATTTTACCCGTAACCTCGAGAACATGTATTCCTCCATCACCGGTGGTGTGGTAACTCGGCCTATTCCTTTGGGTGGGATAGTAGATTTTGCGAATACCGCACTTCAATCCGGAAGAGTACGCGGGCAATTGAACTATGCTACTAAATGGAAAACGGTTCACCAGTTTTCTGCAATCGCCGGTACTGAGATCAGTGAGGTGATCAATGACCGCAACACCAACCGCATGTACGGCTATAATGATGAGATCGCTTCCAATAACACCCTTATTGATTATGCAACTAATTACCGGTTGTATTATAACCCCGGCAGCACCGCTCGTATTCCCAACCCGCAGGGCATTAGTGAAACAACGGACCGATATATTTCTTATTATGCGAATGCAGCTTATACCCTTCGCGCACTGTATACTTTTTCTGCCAGTGGCAGGATTGACAAATCCAATCTCTTTGGGGTGAATACCAACCAAAAAGCAGTACCACTGTATTCTGCCGGTTTTGCTTATGAAATATCGAAAGCTAGTTTTTACCACCTGTCCTGGTTGCCTTATTTAAAACTAAGGGCTTCGTATGGTTACAGTGGTAATGTAGACAAAACGGTTACCGGTTATACTACCGCACTGGCGAATACCCTGGGGTTTTATTCCGGCCTGCCCGCTTCCACCATTATTAATCCCGGCAACCCGGAGTTACGCTGGGAAAGGGTTCGCATGCTGAATACTGGTATTGACTTTTCGCTGAAAGGTGGCTGGCTCTCGGGCAGTATTGATTATTATACCAAGAAGGGCATTGACCTGATAGGCAGTTCGCCGATAGCACCCTCATCGGGCTTTAGCAGTTTCCGTGGCAATACTGCTAACACTGCAGGGCATGGACTGGATATTGTATTGAATAGCGTGAACCTTAGGGGCAGGTTAAACTGGACCACTCAATTCATCCTGAGCCAGGCAAGTGATAAAGTAACCGCGTATGCTGTGACTTCTGCACCCGTTACTTATATACAGCAGGGATATGGAAACGGAGGGACTATTTTTCCATTAGTTGGCAAACCGTTATTTGGCATCTATGCCTATAACTGGGCAGGCCTTGATGCTGCCACCGGCAACCCGCTTGGCTACCTTGATGGCACTATTAGCAGTGATTACACAAATATTCTTGCTAAGACTACTGTTGATAATATGGGGTTCTTTGGCTCGTCGAGACCTACCGTGTTTGGTTCTGTTCGCAACAGTTTTGGGTATAAAGCCTTTTCATTTTCTTTTACTGTTGTGTATAAGCTGGATTATTATTTTCGTGCGGGTTCTTATTCTTCTGCCAGCCTGTTTAATAACTGGTTGGGCCATGCTGATTACACACTGCGCTGGCAGAAACCGGGTGATGAACTTTTAACCACCATTCCTTCCTTACAGTTTCCGCCTGTTAATAGTAACCGTGAACAGTTTTATGGCTCCTCTGCTGTTCTGGTAGAAAAAGGCGACCATATACGCCTGCAGGATATCCAGTTTGGTTATACCCATGGACACGCAAAATTCTTCGGTTACCTCAATAACCTGGGACTACTCTGGCGTGCCAATAAAAAAGGGCTTGATCCTGATTTGTTTACCGGCAACCTGCCACTGCCCATAACGTTTACCATTGGCTGCAACCTTACTTTTTAAAAATGAAATTTATGAAATCAATATTTTCTATTCGATCGCTATTCACGTTCATTGTGTTTTGTATATGCCTGGCTTCCTGTAAAAAAGAGGAGGACTGGTTAGCTAAAAAACCGAATAAGGCACTTGTGGTTCCTGTAAACTTTACCGATTTTCAAAGCCTTTTGAATAACGAAGACTTATTTAACGGGAATGATGTATCGCTCGGTTTTATGGCGGTAGAGGATTACTACGTTACCTACCCTGTATGGCAGGCAAGGGCTACGGCTACTGAACGCAATAGTTATACATGGGAGCAAAATATTTATGAAGGCGAATCGGTTATTGACTGGAACAACCCCTACCAGCAAACTTACTATTGCAATACAATACTGGAGGGTCTCGATAAAATGCCGGTAGAAAGCAAAGCAGCCCCCGACTGGAAACAGCTGCAGGGATCTGCTTTATTTTTCAGGGCCTACGCTTTTTTTAAACTGGCATTTACGTTCGCTGCCCCTTATGATAAAAATACGGCTGCCACAGATGCAGGCATACCACTGCGTTTGGATGCGGACCCGAATAATCTTCAATCCAGGGCGAGTGTGCAACAGACTTATGACAGAATTATTGCTGATCTTAAGCTGGCGGAGGAACTTTTACCGGTAACGGTTTCCATAAAAACAAAGCCTTCCAAAGCTGCCGCGAGGGCATTGCTGGCAAGGGTTTATTTAAGCATAGAAGATTACGATAATGCATTGCTCTACGCGGAAAGCAGTTTGTTGTTGAACAATACATTGCTGGATTATAACAGCCTGAATGCCGCTGCGCCATTTCCTTTTGGCTTGTTTAATGCAGAAGATATTTTTCATACGCGACAGGTTGCTTACGGCATATTCAATATTACCCGTGCCTTTGTAGATACCACCTTATACCGATCTTACCAAACCAATGACCTGCGGCGCATACTTTATTTTTCCGGCAGTGGTTCCACCATTGCTTTTAAAGGAAGTTATGAGGGAAGCGCTACTTATTACAGCGGGCCGGCAACAGCTGAACTCTATCTTACCCGTGCCGAATGCAATGCCCGGAAAGGCAATACGATTACTGCCATGAATGACCTAAATGTGTTGCTGCAGAAACGATGGAAGACTGGCAGTTTTGTTTCCTTTACCGCTGCTACTCCTGCCGATGCCCTGGCCATTATTCTTACGGAGAGAAGGAAAGAATTGGTTTTTCGCGGAACCCGCTGGCTTGATCTCAGGCGCCTTAATAAAGACACCCGTTTTGCAGTAAGCCTTACGAGGATATTAAACGGTAAAACCTATACACTGCCCCCCAACAGCCAGTTATATGTGCTTCCGATACCGGATAACGAAATCCGGTTAAGCGGCATTCAACAAAACCCCCGGTAATCATTCATCACTACAATAAAAAAGATATGAAAAAAATAATGCTGTTATGGTTGATCTGTTGGAACCTCACCGCAACACTTAACGCGCAACCCGCAACTACACCTCATACGGCTAAAGTTATTTGTCGTTTTGAAGGTTCGAAGGATGGCGATACAGCGAAGGTAGAAATCTGGAAGTACAATATCAAAACACCGGAAATGCGCAGGCAAAGTTTGGCCATTATTAAAAACGCACAAGTAGAAGTGATGATGGATTCTTTATACTACCCTGTTTACCTATCGGTATTTTATAAACAAAAAACATTCTTTAACCGGGAGTTCTATTTTGCGAATCCTCAATTATACCTGGTTGAACCCGGAGATAGTATTCGCATTAACTGTACCAAAGACAGTATGGTATTTTCGGGAAGGGGTGCTGTCAAAATGCAGGTTTGGTATCAAATGGAAAATCTGAAAAATACTGTCTTGAAAGATTATCCCCTGAGAAGGATAAATGGTGATTACCGGAATGAATTATTTGATTTTTACGATGAATCATTGTCCATTAGAATGGCTTTTCTGAAAAATATCCAAAGCCAGATCAGCCATATCTCTTATCAACTAATGTTAGCAGATATATTTAGCAGATATATGACAGTAAGACTCGCTTATTTCGAATTAAATACAGGTAAGGATAGCGGAACCACAACGGAGTATTACCATGCACTGTACAGTCGGTTATGCAAGAAATTCGAAACATTCGCCCATACTAAAAATAATGAAATCCTTTCCCATTCTTTTTATTATACCAACCTGCTCATGCTTAAACACATAGTAGATTCCTTTGCCATGGTGGAAAAGCCATTTAACCTGGTAGATTGTTATGAACAGGTAAAGAAGAAATATACCGGTATTATCAGGGAAAGGCTGATTACCTCTCTTCTGGATAGATACCGTTTGCTCAACCAACAATCCCTTTGCTTACAGGATGCAGTAACTATTGTAAAGGACCCGGAATTAAAAGCATTATTGCTGAAAGAATACCTTAATAAATTAAAAGGAACCGCTGCATTTAATTTTACCCTCACCAATACAGCAGGCCAAACAGTAAAGCTATCTGATTTTAAAAACAAAGTGGTAATACTGGATTTCTGGTTCACGGGTTGTTTGTCATGTATTGACATGTCTACTGCATTACAACCGGTTGAATCCGTTTTTAAAGAAAATAAAAATGTAGTGTTCATCAGTATTTCAATAGATACCGACAAAGGCACCTGGCTCAAAAGCCTGTCCAAAGGATTTTATTCGACCCCGGAAAGGATAAACCTCTATACGAATGGTGAGGGAGAAATGAATGGCCTGATCAGGTATTATGATATCCATGGTTACCCTACCCTAATGTTAATTGATGCCAAAGGAAATTTGTTTTCAAGCTCGCTTCCAAATGCGAGGGCAGATAGTGGTGAGGCAATGATTGGAGAAATACAGCAAGCATTAAAGCAATAAAAAAAGGGTTGCCGGCATTTGCTGGCAACCCTTTTTACAAAAGCCGCTTTTACTGGTAATCACCCATAGTTACCAACTCTTCTGCAGCAGGAACCTGGTTTGCAACTGGCTGGCTCGCAAACCTGGCCTTGCAGTAATTACTACTGGCTTCACAGATACCTTCGGGGCCTGTAATCAATTCCCAATTGAAGCTGGTTCCATTATATACCGCCTTATACAATGGATCGGTGTTTTGTTTCTTAATACCCGTAAATGCGCTTCCGGCAGCTACTATAACAGCAGCCACCAGGAATAACTGGATCTTTTTCATAAAATGTATTTTTTAAATTAATTGCCTACTCTGTTACCAGGTTTTCGGCTTCCCCTGCATTCATGCATGAATAAGATTATCGCGATGATGGATATGATTACAAAAAACAGGTTAAACACCAGGTGCTGCCCCCAGCTCAATTGCCGTATTACACCACCGCATGAACAGGGTACCCGGTTAAACCCATGAAGTAATATCAGTGCGGTATAGAAAGTAAAAATCAATAACAGCAGCAGGGAAGCCATCAGGCCCATTAACCGGCTTTTGTGAAACAAAAGAAAAACAGCGATCAATATTTCCAGCGAGGGCAATCCCCAGGCCAGAAAAGGTGTGAGCTGTTTGGAAAAAGGCTGGTTTTGCAGGTCGTTGTTAAACTGCTGAAAGTTCAGGAACTTGACAAGTCCCGTATAAAGAAACAATGCTACCAAAAGGCTGGATAGAATGATAACCCAATTTTGTTTCATGGTAATAGCTATTGGTTAAGGTGCAAGCTATTACTGAAGTATTATGCGGGATGAACGTTTTGTTATGCAGAGACAACTGATTTGTGTTTTTAAACACGTTGTTAGATTAGGTTAGAAATAACGGGTTGTGCTATTGAAAACCTCCTGTGAAGCTCAGTGCACTTTGTATGTTAGTGTAGAAAAAATATATGTTTAGTGTCCTATAAAATGACACTGTTTTTTTATTCATGAACCATTGTCGCTCACGGCCGCTGGGCCCCATCCTTGTTACCGGGCTGCTTTGGCCCCTGACAAAATGTGCTTCGCATCATTTTGTCTGTCTTCGCCTTCGCTTGACACCGGACCCAAAGAGGCCCGTCCACATGGACTGATTAGAAATTTTATATCAATATTCACTCAATGGTTAGTTCTAGTAATATAAAGCATCTATTGTTTTACATATTTAAATAGCACAACACGTTAGAAATTATTCTTCGATCATTCAGCAATCATACTTTTCATTTCAAAAACGGTGAATAATTTGAATTTTCTAATAGTACTACGCGTTATATTTATTGCTTTACCGATTGACGGAGTTGATTAGGTGTGGTACCAAACATTTTACGGAAAGCCGTACAAAAATTACTGGTATTATGGTATCCTGCATATTGGGCGATCTGCTTAACGGGTTTGCGTGATTGCTCCAGTTGCATTTTAGCAATGGTTAGTCGCTCGTACAATAAATATTCATATAATCCTTTACCGAATAATGCTTTGAACCCGATCCGCAATTTCTGGCGGTTCAGTGCTACCTGCTGTGCGATCTCGCTATAGGTATAATGCCGGTGAAGGTTTTTATCGATGAATATTTTTGCTGCATGAATGGCTTCTATCTCTTCTGTAGAAAAGCGTTGCGGTTGTTTGTATTGATTAGCAGCCTGAACGCATACCGCAGACAAAAGGTTATCTACCTGGTTAATATGAAAATTGCGCGGCGACGGAAAATAAGAAGACTGTACCACCCTCACGGCCAGTTCCATAACGGAAGCACCGGCAAGCGGGCTTTGCGCAAAAAGTAAAAATGGCTTTTCCTTCAAAAGTTGTTTAGCTATCATTTCGAGTGATGGATAGTTTTGCCATTTTTCATACAGGGATGCGGTGGGATATTCCACAACCAATAATGCATAGTCATTATTTTCGTCGAATACACAAGAGCCTTCAAAACCGGGTGTATACAAAAAGTTACAATGGGCTTCTTTCAACTGTTGCCGGCCCAGTTGCGCAGTATAGAAACGCCAGTTTCCCTGTAAACTGATTAACAGGCAGGAAATGACAGTGCCTGTTATCATTTCGAAACTTACCCCTGTTTTTGTATGAACCATTACGTATAGCAGCCTTGCATTTCCAATCACTACTTCCTGAACAAATAATATACCGAAAGGGCCTGTGAATGATTTTATGGCAGCACCGGGTATATGATAATTTTCATACCCCGGTGGTACCTGTTCGTCAGGCAAGTTTTTTTCATTGTTGATTGTAATAATCATTTCTTTCAAACAGGGACAGGTAATTAATTATTCATAAGCGGTAACTACTTAAAAATACATTACCATGCCCTGCCTGGTTTTTACAAACCCGTTTGATAGGAAAATAGAGTATTTCCCACCACATAAAGAGTATTTATACGCTCAACAAAAAAAGTGAGGTTCATTAGTTTGCCCTCCTAAAACAAATAATGATGAACACAAAAATTCCACACCAGATTTCCCTTGCCGAAGCCATTGCATTAACCGCCTGTTTCAGGAACGATCCCGGGGCCGACATGCCGCTTTGCGAGACCTTTAACAAAGACTCAGTATTGGCATTGCTTGCCCAACCGGGTTCTCATTCTTTCCGCATATATTTGGGAAGAAAAGCAGACAACAGCATCTGCAGCGTATTGGTGGCCGCTGATGCTGATGGACAGGATATACTTCCCTCCGTTGAAGAAAACCTATTAACGGAAGGTGATGATGGTATTATTCTGGAAGATGCTTTTCATTGTCCCCCCGCATGTCCGCCACTCTCTCCATTAAATGGATAATGAATGAATTATTTCTGGATATTTATCCTGTCGGCATTTTCGATTGTACTACCGGTTGGTGCAACAGTGGTGCGTTTTCGAAGGCTGCCCACAAGATATATCCCTTTAGCCGTACTGTTTTGGATGGGGCTGTTAAATGAAGGCATCAGTTATACAATGATTTTACTCCACAGGAACAATATGGCCAATTCGAACATATATACATTGATCGAATTTCTATTGTTCCTGTGGCTTTTTTACCGGTTAACCAACTGGAAGCCTACTTATTTTCTTTTATTCGGTTTTCTAGGTTTGGCTACCTGGATAGCTGACAATTTTATTATGCATACAATATGGCATGACGATGCTTTGTTCCGGATGATTGGCTCTTTCTGTATCGTGTATTTAAGTATGGACAAAATAAACCAGGTTCTCTTTAACGGGTTAAAAGAAATATATAAACAGACTGATTTGCTCTTGTGTATCAGCTTCTTCGTGTATTATACCTATAAGACTTTCATCAGCACTTTCAATGTGTTCCCTATGGGGTTGCCTAATGAATTTTATACAAGGTTATGGTTGATTTTAAGCCTGATTAATATAGCAACAAATTTTATTTACATGATTGCAATTTTATGGATACCCAAACAACAGGAATATATCTTACGCTCATAACAAGCCTCGCAGTCTTAACACTTTTGCTGGTTATGTTTATACGTTCCTTTTACCGCCA
>JANXUL010000127.1 GCA_025356235.1 Bacteroidota bacterium | reverse complement strand
CCCTTCAATACTGCTCACGATATTGCTCAGCATTTCCTGGAGTTTTTGGGCGTATGGCCTCATTTGCGTGATTGAATCCTGCGCACGGCGTAATTTGGCCGCACTCACCATTTTCATCGCCTTTGTAATTTGTTGGGTACTTTGTACACTTTTGATCCGGTTTCGTACCTCTTTTAACTGTCCTGCCATTTTTTAATAAGTTTCACGGTTTTCAAGTCTCCCGGTCCAAGCTTTAGTAACCTTATGGCTTGCAGCTTGATCCCTGTACCTTCTTTTAAGGCTGCAAAAGTAGCAGAATCGCCCTGAAATTCCATTCTTTCAACCAAAAATACCCAAGGAGTGGATAAATCAATGCTATTGAATGCATATCGCCGAAATAAAAGGAAAAATAAACTTATCGGAGTTGATAAGTGAGACCTACGCCGTTTAAGGTAGGGCCCAACTGCAAATTGCCCATACTTTGTTCCAGCAGTTTGCCATTGCGCCGGTGACTGGCATATTGAATGATATCAAAAACCAATAAAAAGCCACCTTGCAAAAGCAGACTGTTACCATAGCCAACCGGTTGGTCGTGGTTAAGCCGGTTACCTCTTTCTTTAAGGTATAAACCAGTTACTATATAGGCAACATCCAGGCCTGTATTGAGGAGAAGGATTTTTTCGATCTTATGCTGTTCAGTAATATTTTCGGCAAGGGTATAGTGTTTCGTTAACCCTTTTTTTGCAGACAAGAGGCCCAAACCGGCAAGGGCAAGATTTGCCACATTCCAATAAGCATTCATCTGGTGAAAATAATGATCGTTTCCGGTGGCGTTACCCGCTGAAATAGACCCCTGGATGATATTGGCCCCTGCCCAGGCACCCAGTACGAACATATTATTTTTAGAAAGTTTTATTCTTTCAAAGGCAATCGAGTCCTGTATATTCTGCTGTGCCGTAGTTTTTAGTGTAAAAAATAGTAATGCGGGGATAATGAATCTTTTGATATACATGGGTTTCGTTAAGTAATTGATAAAGATGATATGATTATGAATACACGTTTGGGCTCAGTTCAAATTCTTTACCTTTGGCGGCCTCCATAAGGAAGTGTCAAATTGGCCGCTAATTTTTTCTGCACCCTTTTTGACTGTTAAAATTAAATTATAACACCAGACAAAGCTATATGTTGAAGTTTATTTCAAAATTATTCGGAGGTAGTAAAAGTGAGAAAGATGTGCAGCAGTTGATGCCCATCGTTGACAAAGCCAACCAGTTTTTTGGGCAATACCAAAGTTTAACCAACGATGAGTTGCGTAGTAAAACCGTTGAATTCCGTCAAAGGATTAAGGCCCACCTCACTGCTATTGATGCGGAAATCGACAGTAAAAACCAGGCAGCCGAAAACCTGCTCAGCAGTGATATTCATGGCCGCGACCTTATTTACCAGGAAGTGGATAAGCTGAAAAAGGACCGTGATAAGAAAATTGAAGAGGCTTTGGCCGAGATCCAGCCTGAGGCTTTTGCCGTTGTAAAGGAAACCGCCCGCCGCTTTAAAGAAAGTACAGAAATCATTGCAACCGCTACGCAGTTGGATAGGGACCTGAGCGTTAAGAAAGACTATATAACCATCTCAGGAGATAAAGTAACGTATAAAAATAGCTGGACAGCCGGTGGCGGATTAGTTACCTGGAACATGCTGCATTATGATGTTCAGTTAATTGGTGGCAGCGTATTGCACAATGGTAAGATTGCCGAGATGGCAACAGGTGAGGGTAAGACATTGGTATCAACCTTACCTGCCTACCTCAATGCACTGGCAGGAGAAGGTGTTCACATTGTAACGGTGAATGATTACCTGGCCCGACGGGATAGTGAATGGAACGGAACCATTTTTGAATGGCTGGGTTTGCGGGTAGATTGTATTGATAAGCACGAACCGAACAGCGAAGCACGTCGCAATGCCTATTTAGCCGATATCACATATGGTACCAATAACGAATTTGGTTTTGATTACCTGCGGGATAACATGGTACATACACCGGAAGAAATGGTGCAGCGCAAACACCATTTTGCCATGGTAGATGAAGTGGATTCTGTATTGATAGATGATGCAAGAACACCATTGATTATTTCGGGCCCTATTGGTCATATAACCGGTGAGCAACAGTTTTTTGAACTGAAACCCAGGATTGAAAAATTAGTGGATGCCCAGAAAAGGGCCACCAATCAATTCCTGAATGAAGCCAAGAAAAAAATAGGTGAAGGCAACGACGACCCGAAAGATGGGGGCCTTGCTTTGTTCCGTGCCCATCGTGGTTTACCAAAGAATACGGCATTAATCAAATATTTAAGTGAGCCGGGCATGCGTGTGAAATTGCAGAAAGCAGAGAACCATTATCTGGCTGATCAATCGCGTGAAATGCCTAAAGCGGATGAAGAACTGTATTTCTACATTGATGAAAAAAATAATTCGGTTGAGTTAACAGATAAAGGGATACAGTTGATCACCGGTTCAGGTGAGGATCCTAATTTCTTTGTATTGCCCGATATCAGTTTATCCCTCGCGGCAACCGATAATGATGGCTCTTTATCAACCGATGAAAAACTCCATAAGAAAGAAGGCATCATCAATGAATATTCTGTTAAGGCCGATCGTATACATACTGTACAGCAATTATTAAAAGCCTATACTTTATTTGATAAGGATGTTGAATATGTGGTTATGGACGGCGGCGTGAAAATTGTGGATGAGCAAACGGGCCGTATACTGGATGGCCGCCGTTATTCAGACGGTTTACACCAGGCCATTGAAGCAAAAGAAAATGTAAAGATAGAAGCAGCTACACAAACCTATGCTACCGTTACCCTGCAGAATTATTTCCGTATGTACCACAAATTAGCGGGTATGACGGGCACTGCAGAAACAGAAGCAGCAGAGTTATGGGATATTTATAAATTAGATGTGGTAGCCATCCCAACCAATGTGCAGGCCATTCGTAAAGATGACCAGGATCTGGTATTTAAAACCAAGCGCGAAAAATTTGGTGCAGTAATAGATGAGATCGCTAAACTGGTTGAAGCGGGCCGCCCCGTTCTGGTAGGTACCACTTCTGTAGAAGTGAGTGAATTACTCAGCCGTATGCTTCGCCAGAAACAGATTCCACACAATGTACTGAACGCCAAACAGCATGCCCGTGAAGCACAGATTGTGGCAGAAGCCGGTTTGGCCGGTGCTGTAACCATTGCCACGAATATGGCTGGTCGTGGTACCGATATTAAATTAGGACCAGGTGTAAAAGAAGCAGGTGGCTTGGCCATTCTGGGTACAGAAAGGCATGAATCGCGCCGTGTAGATAGGCAGTTACGTGGTCGTGCCGGTCGCCAGGGAGATCCGGGATCATCCTTATTCTTTGTGTCATTGGAAGATGATCTGATGCGCATGTTTGGTAGTGAGCGTATTGCCAAAGTGATGGATTTTGCAGGATACAAAGAAGGAGAAGTGATACAGCATAGTATGATCACCAAATCCATTGAACGCGCGCAGAAAAAAGTAGAAGAAAACAACTTTGGCATCCGTAAACGTTTGTTGGAATATGATGATGTGATGAACAAACAACGTACGGTTATTTACAGCAAACGTAACCATGCATTGTTTGGTGAACGTTTGGCATTGGATTTAGATAACGCATTGTATTCAGTAGCGGAAGGGCTGGTGAGTTCTTTCAAAGAACAGAACGACCATGAAGGGTTCCGCCTCGCGGCCATCGTAAATTTTGGGATTGATTCAGGTATCACAGCCGAAGAATTAAATAAATTATCTGAAGTAGACCTGGCAGAAAAATTATACAGTGAAGCGGCAGTTAATTATGAGCGTAAAAAGCAGGACCTGATGGTGCAGTCTATTCCTGTGTTTAAAAATATACGCCAGCAACAAGGTTCACATATTGAAAATGTGATTGTTCCTTTTTCTGATGGCCGGCGAGGTATGCAGACGTTAGCCAATATGAATAAAACATTGGAAACAAAAGGTACTGAACTGGTGAATTCATTGGAGAGAACGGTAACACTTGGGTTTATAGATGATGCCTGGAAGGAACATTTGCGTTCTATGGACGACCTGAAACAAAGTGTGCAAACAGCTACTTACGAACAGAAAGACCCATTGGTGATTTATAAAATGGAAGCATTTGAACTGTTTAAGAAAATGGATGGTGAAGTGAACAGGGATATTGTTCAATTCCTTTGTCATGCCGGTATTCCGTTGAATGATGGGGATGAACTGAAAGAAGGCCGTCAGCAAAAAACAGATATGAGCCGCATGAGTGCTAACAAAGAAGCTGTGGATGCACCTCCAACGGAGAATGATTATTATGACCCCACACCGGTAAAACAACAACCCATTCAGGTAGGTCCAAAGATTGGCAGGAATGACCCTTGTCCTTGCGGAAGCGGGAAGAAGTATAAAGCTTGTCACGGAAAAGACGCTTAACTCATAACTAAGAGCCCTCTTACCAGTGAGGGCTTTT
Organism: Bacteroidota bacterium; assembly: GCA_025356235.1. Taxonomy (GTDB): domain Bacteria; phylum Bacteroidota; class Bacteroidia; order Chitinophagales; family Chitinophagaceae; genus Sediminibacterium. The sequence goes on along the minus strand of JANXUL010000127.1, from coordinate 11,445 downwards.
TTGTGGCACAGCTTTTTTATGCTGATCTGTGAATCGGTGACGATGTTTTATTTTAGGCACTTATAGCTTACATTCAATATCTCAGGTCTTGTGTTGTTACCTTAAGGAAATAAGATAATATGAATATTTCAAAATATATTGATCATACGGCTTTAAAACCAACTACACTTACTGCAGATATTGAGAAGTTGTGCAACGAGGCAAAACAATACCAATTCGCTGCAGTATGTGTGCCCCCGAATTTTGTAAAGAAGGCAAAATTGCTAACAGAAAGTTCGGCTGTAAAAGTGGCCACCGTAATTGGATTTCCCTTTGGCTATTCAGCGGTAGAAGCCAAGATTGCAGAAATTTTATTGGCTATCGTGGATGGAGCGGATGAGTTGGATATAGTAATTAATATTTCAGCCATTAAGAATAATGATTGGGTTTTTCTGGCCAATGAGATCAATCATATTATGCCAATTATCCGGAGCAGGAATAAAGTAATAAAGATTATTATCGAGAGCGGTATACTTACCGATGAAGAGATTATCAGGTGCTGCGAAATTTATGGGCTGGCTGGGATTGATTATTTAAAAACATCAACAGGTTACGCCGAGAAAGGGGCTACTGTGGAAGCGGTAAAACTCTTCCGCCTGCATTTGCCGGATAATGTCCAGATTAAAGCTTCAGGTGGCATCCGCGATTATACATTTGCCAAACAATTGATGGACGCCGGTGCCACACGTTTGGGTTGCAGTGCCGGCGTAGCCATTGTGCAGGGGGCAGAAGCGGGGGAAGGCTATTAAGTAAGTTACTATGTACCCTTTTAATATTGAATAAAGAGTATCAAATTTTGAAATAATCAATCAATCGGAATTCGATATTCCTTTTCCTTTTGTTATCTTACTATATAATTTAGAAATATGCAGTGGCTGATGAAAATATATGGAGCGGTTTTATTTGTATGCAGTGCCTGTACAGTTACTGCGAATGATTCAATCATTGTGCATAAAGATGCAAGGCTTGATGTATTAATCGTGAAACAAGCACAAAGCAATAAACGTATGTCGATGATGACAAGCGGCGGCCAATACAAAGGATATCGTATTCAGGTATTAAGCACAGGGAAAAGAGAAGAGGCTTTTAATGCAAAAGCCGTTTTATTAGTCAACTTCCCCGATCAGAAGGCATATGTGATGTTCCAGTCGCCTAATTTTAAAGTACGGATCGGTAATTTTTTGAAGCAGGAAGAAGCAGAAAAATTCAGAAAGCAATTGGCTTTTCTTTTCCCCAAAGGTGCTTATATTGTTGAAGATGCTATTGAGTATATTCCTGTTGAAGAAGAACTGCCGATTCAATAACAAGCAAATATGTTAGAGCAACAAATAAAAAACCTGGCCCGGCAGTATGCAGATGAATTTATAGAGGTTCGTCACCATCTGCACATGTACCCGGAGCTGAGTTATCATGAATTTGAGACGAGTAAATTCGTGCAATCCAAGCTGGCTTCTTTTGGTATCCCCTTTGAAATAAAAGCCACTACAGGTGTGTTAGGCATGATTAAAGGAAAAAATCCTGAGAGCCGTGTGATAGCATTGCGGGCAGATATGGATGCATTGCCCATTCAGGAAGAAAATGAAGTTACTTATAAATCCAAAAATGCAGGTGTGATGCACGCGTGCGGCCATGATGTACACACAACTATTTTATTAGGAGCTGCCAAAATTTTACATGAATTAAAAAACGAGTGGGAAGGAACGATAAAATTATTATTTCAACCCGGCGAAGAAAGAAACCCTGGTGGTGCGAGTTATATGATCAGGGATGGTGTGCTGGAAAATCCGAGGCCAACAGGCATTCTCGGACTGCATGTTCACCCCGGACTTGATTTTGGTAAACTAAGTTTTAGAAAAGGAAGGGTAATGGCCAGTGCCGATGAAATTTATATCACCATCAAAAGCAAGGGCGGCCATGCTGCTGCACCGCATTTAACAGCTGATACAGTATTGATTGCCTCGCATTTGATTGTGAGTTTACAACAAATTATCTCGCGTAATAATAACCCTACTTCACCATCCGTTTTGTCTATCTGTTCTATACAGGGCGGACATACCACTAACGTCATACCAAGCGAAGTAAAATTGATGGGTACGTTCAGGGCTATGGATGAAGCATGGAGATATAAAGCACATGAACTTATCCGTAAGCAGGCAACCGGGTTGGTACAAGCCATGGGTGCCGAAATTGACCTCCACATTGATATTGGTTATCCTACTGTTGATAATGACCCCGTATTAACGACAGCAGCCTGGAAACGGGCAGATGAATATATGGGTAAAGACAATGTATTGGAAACCGAAATGAGAATGGGGGCGGAAGATTTCGGATATTATACTCAGGTGATACCCGGTTGTTTTTACAGGTTGGGTGTTCGCAATAAGGAAAAGGGTATAATTCACAATGTACATACGCCGCAATTTAATATTGATGAAAGAGCGATAGAAGAGGGGATGGGGATAATGGCTTGGTTAGGGGCATCTACGCAAGTATAAAAACGCAACAATTAAGGTATTAATACCTGCTTTAGAACGTCTGAGGGGTATTAGTTTTAATACACTTTAAAAAGTGTCATTTGGAACTACAGCTTATCCAGGAAAAAATATACAGTGTAAGAGGTCATAAAGTCATGTTGGATTTTGACCTCGCCATACTGTATATGGTTGAAACCAAACGCTTAAAAGAAGCAGTCCGTAGGAATATGCAACGATTTCCACCTGATTTCATGTATGAACTTACGCCGGCGGAATACCATTCTCTAAGGACGCAATTTGCGTCCTTAGAGAAAAAAGGGAGAGGCACATTCACTAAATATCTTCCTTTTGCCTTTACTGAACAAGGTATTTCAATGCTGAGCGGGGTACTCCATTCAGATAGGGCAATAGACATGCATATTGCCATAATGCGTGCTTTTGTAGCCATCAGGCAGTTTGTGCTTCAATATAATGACCTTGCAGAGCAAATAGTTGATATAAAGCAATCTGTTTCAAACCACAATGAACAACTCAGCCAGATTTATAATGCTATTGAAAACCTGCTAGACGAAAAAGCTGCTCAACAAAAATGGACCGAGCGCGAACGGATTGGATTTAAGAAATAATTGATGAAAGGGCACTTATCGCCACAAATCCTCTCAAAATTGCCATTCTGCTATCATTTTAATAAATTGTATTTTCGCAGCCCCTGAACCTCAGGCCAAGCCCATAAGCGGACAAGGCCCTGAAGGGAGTGACACAACCATCGCCGATATAGGTTGTGTTGCCGGTAACCTAAAATAGATCTATGTCTAAACAGAGTGATTTACGGAAAGAGCAGGCACTGGAGTATCATTCCAGCGGCAGGCCGGGTAAAATAGAAGTTGTTCCTACTAAAGAAGCCAAAACACAACGTGATCTTTCACTGGCGTACAGTCCGGGTGTAGCAGAGCCCTGCAAAGAAATTTTTAAAAATGTAGAAGATGTTTACAAGTATACTGCCAAGGGTAACTTGGTAGCGGTAATTACAAATGGTACGGCTGTATTGGGCCTCGGCGATATTGGTCCGGAAGCAAGCAAGCCCGTAATGGAGGGAAAGGGCGTGTTGTTCAAAATATTTGCAGATATAGATGTGTTTGATATTGAAATTAATGAGAAAGACCCGGAAAAATTTGTACAGATTGTAAAATCGCTTGAGCCCACTTTTGGCGGCATTAACCTGGAGGATATTAAGGCACCTGAATGTTTTTACATAGAGCAGGAACTGAAAAAGCAGATGAATATCCCGGTGATGCATGATGACCAGCATGGAACAGCTATCATAAGCAGTGCGGCTTTGTTGAATGCTTTGGAGCTGCAAAAGAAAAAGATAGAGAAAGTATGTTTTGTAATCAATGGTGCAGGTGCTGCTGCTATGGCCTGTGTGCAGTTATATGTGGCATTGGGGGCGAAATATGAAAATTTTATCCTGTTTGATAAAGAGGGTGTATTGCATGCAGGCAGAAAAGACCTGGGTGAGATAAGGGCAAAGTTCGCTGTAAAGAAAAGCGACTGGACCTTAGATAAAGCCATGAAGGATGCGGATGTGTTTTTGGGATTGAGTGTAGGCAATGTAGTTACCCAGGATATGGTAAAAAGCATGGCGAAGAACCCTATCGTTTTTGCGATGGCCAATCCCGACCCTGAAATAAGTTATGAAGATGCGATTGCAGTGCGCAAAGATATTATCATGGCAACAGGAAGGTCTGATTATCCTAATCAGGTAAATAATGTATTGGGGTTTCCTTATATTTTCCGGGGGGCACTCGATATCCGTGCCAAACAGATTAATGAAGCGATGAAACTGGCTGCTGTAAAAGCTTTGGCCAATCTTGCCAAATCGCCGGTGCCGGATATTGTGAACATGGCCTATAACCAGACAAGCATGAGTTTTGGTCCGGAATACATTATTCCCAAACCGTTGGATCCGCGCTTACTGTCAACGGTGGCACCTGCTGTTGCAAAAGCCGCTGTTGAAAGTGGCGTGGCACAAAAAACGATCACTAACTGGGATGCTTATTCATTAGAACTGAATAAGCGACTTGGATTAGATAACCAGCTGGTTCGTGTAATTGGCAATAAAGCGAGAAGGGATCCGAAGCGATTGGTATTTGCCGAAGCCGATAACCTGAAAATATTAAAAGCCGCCAGCATTGTGTATGATGATGGGATTGCTTATCCTATTTTATTAGGCGACCCGGTTAAAATAAACCGCATTGCCGAGGAAAACAATATTGACCTCGCCGATATCCCCATCATTGATCCCAGAAGTGATGAGATGGAATCGAAACGTGAGTTCTATGGAGAATTGTTTTTTAAGAAACGCCATCGTAAAGGTTTTAATCATTATGAGAGCCTGAAGATCATGAAAGACCGTAACCATTTTGGTTGTATGATGGTGGAGACGGGTGATGCGGATGCAATGCTTTCGGGACTTACTAAAAACTATGCAGAAGCCATTCGCCCAGCATTGCAAATTATTGGTACTGAAGAAGGTGTGAAAAAAATTGCGGGCATGTATTTATTGCTTACTAAGAAAGGGCCTTTGTTCCTGGCGGATACAACCGTAAACTTTAATCCTACTGCCGAAGAACTCGCTGATATAACGATGATGGTGGCCAAAGAAGTGCGCAATTTTAATCTTACACCAAGAATAGCGATGTTGAGTTACAGTAATTTCGGCAGCAGCGATTCGCCTGAAGCGAGGTTGGTAGCAGAAGCTACTAAAATATTAAAACAACGTAACCCATCATTAATTGTAGACGGGGAGATGCAGGGCAGTATGGCATTTAATAAAGAGATATTACGCGATAATTATCCATTCAGTGAGTTGGTTAATGAAGAGGTGAATGTATTAATGTTCCCTAATTTAACATCAGGCAATGTAACTTACAACCTGCTGAAAGAAGTGGGAGGTGCAGATGCCATCGGACCGATATTACTTGGATTAAAAAAACCGGTTCATGTGCTGCAGTTGGGAAGTACAGTAAGAAGTATTATCAATATGGCATTGATAGCCGTAGTAGATGCTCAATTGAAATGTCGGATGAATACAGAAGAAGCGATACAGAAAAGTGCCTGGTGGAAAAGGCTTAAGAAACGAAAGAAATAAGAAACATTCATAATTAATAATTACTTCGCCGTTATTGGTCACCTGACCAACAACCGTTTGTAAGCAAAAACAATACCCATGTCTTTTTTCACCCATTTCGGATCTTACCTGCTAATGCTTAAAGGTATGTTTACCAAGCCCGAGAACTGGCGTATGTACTGGAAAGAATTCATGCACCAATGTGTGGAAATTGGTATTGGCGCCTTACCCATTGTAGTTATTATTTCTTTGTTTCTGGGTGCGGTAACTACAGTACAAACGGCCTATCAGTTGGTGAGTCCATTAGTGCCAGCCTCTACCATTGCGCAGATCGTGAGGGATAGTATGATATTGGAATTGTCGCCAACAGTAGTAAGTATTGTATTAGCGGGTGTAGTCGGCAGTAAAATTGCGAGTGAACTGGGTAATATGCGCATCAGTGAACAGATAGATGCTTTGGAGATTATGGGTATTAATACCAAAAGCTATTTGATCATGCCAAAAATCCTGGGGTCTCTTGTTGTAATTCCCTGCCTGATTGTTATCTCTGCTATCCTGGGTATCTGGGGTGGACGAACAGCTGGTGCTTTGTCGGGCATTCTGGCTACAGATATTTTTGATATCGGCCTGCGGCAGAACCTGAACATTTACAATATTAATTTTGCCATGTACAAATCGTACACTTTTGCTTTTATACTAAGCAGTATACCTGCCTATTTTGGCTATAATGTAAAAGGCGGCTCCTTAGAAATCGGCCGCGCCAGTACCAGTGCGGTAGTGGTAAGCTGTATTTTGATCTTATTTGCCGATTATGCGTTGGCGGCATTGTTGTTGTAAACATTTTTACATCTTATTTTAAATTTCCTGTAGCAGTAAGTACTTGTTACATTTAGTGTAGCAAAGTATCTGTGGTTTCCCGCATCTAAAAACAGCAGGTACTTCTCTCTTATCAAATATTTGATAGCAGAACAAAAATGTATTCGCTTATATGAATCCCAATTTTCAACATTTCAGAGAGCAGATAAACAATCCATTCAAATTCCGCTTATTTATGTTGCAACGCCTGCCTTCGGCATTGTTTGCCGGATTGCGTATAAAAGCATTCGATGAACTGCATTCGGTTGTTACCGTAAAGTACACATGGTTCAACCAAAACCCTTTTCGATCCATGTACTTTGCCATTCAATCCATGGCGGCAGAAATGAGTACGGGCCTGCTGGCTTCCGGACAGGTGCACCAACGCAATCCAGCCGTAAGTATGCTGGTTATTGGGTTAGAAGCAAAATTTATGAAGAAAGCAGTTGATACAGTTTCGTTTACCTGTATGCAGGGAAATGTAATACGGGAAACTGTGGAAGCAGTAATCGCTACCGGCGAAAGTAAAGTCATTACCTGCCAATCAATAGGTACTAATATGGCAGGTGAAATTGTTTCAGAATTTTGGATCAAGTGGAGTTTTAAAGTAAAAAAATCCTAACCCCGAAGGGAGATTACGAAGTAATGAACTAATAATAATTTCTCACAGGTTTTAAAATGAACTCGGACTAGGGGAGCGTAAGTTCCCTTTAGAGTAAGGAGGGGATATGAAAATAGCATTCCACGGAGCAGCCAGAACGGTAACGGGTTCTAAACACCTGATTACTTTGCAAAATGGTAAACACATTCTATTAGACTGCGGCCTTTTTCAGGGTATGGGCCGGGAAACCGAGGCATTAAACAGCGAATTTGGTTTTGATGCAGCAACGGTTGATTACCTTGTTTTATCGCATGCACATATTGACCATTGCGGATTGATTCCAAAATTAGTGAAAGAGGGTTTTAAGGGAATCATATTCTCAACGCCTGCAACAAAAGAACTAGGTGGTATTTTGCTGGAAGACTCTGCAGCCATACAAAGGGATGATACCCGTTTCATCAATAAAAAACGTGCAAGGCAGGGGCTTCCACCGTATGAACCCTTGTATGATCTTGAAGATGCTGCTAAAGCAATGGAACTGTTTACAACAGTGAATTACGGTGAATGGATAAAAATAGAAGAAGGCGCAGAAGTATTATTTACTGATGCCGGGCATATAATTGGAAGTGCAGCCGTGCATCTTCGGATTACGGAAAACAGTAAAACAACTCATATTTCTTTCAGTGGCGATGTGGGTCGTTATACTGATGAAATACTCCGCTCACCGGAAGTATTCCCGCAGGCCGATTATATACTTCTCGAAAGTACCTATGGTAACAGGTTACATGATGAAGTAAATGGGACTGCTGATTTACTTTTGCAATGGATACAAAAAACCTGTTTTGAGAAAAAAGGAAAATTGATCATTCCCGCTTTCAGTGTGGGGCGTACACAAGAATTGTTATATTTTTTGAATCAATTGGAACTGGAAAATCGTTTACCCAACGTTCCGGTATATGTTGATAGCCCTTTAAGCATGGAGGCTACAGAATTATTAAAAAAATATCCCCAGTATTTTAATAAAGTGATCAGGAAGATCATGCAATCGGATAGTGACCCGTTTGATTTTAAAGGATTGAATTTCATTAAAACAGTGGAAGAAAGTAAACGGTTAAACGACCTGCCGCAACCCTGTGTGATTATTTCTGCAAGTGGTATGGCCGATGCGGGCCGTGTTAAACACCATATCATGAATAATATTAATAATGCAAAAAATACGATCCTGTTGGTGGGTTATTGCGAACCACGTTCACTGGGTGGCCGTTTAATGAATGGGGAGAAAGAAGTAAAAATTTATGGCGACTGGTATAAGGTAATTGCAGAAGTAGGGCAGGTGAAAAATATGAGCGCACATGGTGATTACGATGACCTTTGCCAGTTTATTGCGTGCCAGGACCCCAAACAGGTAAAAGCCTTGTTCCTGGTACATGGCGAATATGATGTGCAACAGGAATTTGCAGAAAGGCTGAGGAAGAAAGGATATAATAGTGTTATTATTCCTGAAAGGCATTCTGAAACTGCATTGTAAATAACCCTGTTACATAATTTACATAATTATTTTTAACAATGAATATTTCAGTTATTCTTCTTTCCCGTATTACAGAAATATTCAGGCAGCATTTTGGTGTACCTGCTTTCATTGTCCGCTCTCCCGGAAGAATTAATTTGATTGGCGAGCATACAGATTACAACCTTGGGTTTGTATTGCCCGCTTCTATTGATAAAGCCGTTTATATCGCTATTAATAAGAGGGATGATAAGGAAATAAATCTGGTTGCCGTCGATTTAAATGAATCATTCAATACATCACTGGATACAATTCAATACACCGATAAGCAATGGCCAAACTATATCCTCGGGGTTGTAGACCAGCTGCAAAAAAAAGGGTATATTTTATCGGGGTTCAATGCCGTGGTGGCAGGTGATGTGCCATTGGGTGCGGGGCTTTCTTCATCTGCAGCAGTTGAGTGCGCAACTGCGTATGCTTTGAATGAATTGTTTGTATTGGAGCTGACTAAAAAAGCTATGATACAACTATCGCAGAAAGCAGAAAATGAATTTGTAGGTGTGCAATGCGGTATCATGGACCAGTTTGCCAGCATGTTCGGTAAGAAAGAACAGGTGATCCGACTGGATTGCCGCTCATTAGAATATGAATACATGCCTTTTGATACGTTGGATAATCAAATTATTTTGTTTGATACAGGAGTGAAACATTCCCTGGCCTCTTCTGAATACAATTTACGCAGACAGGAATGTGAGGCGGGTGTGGCCATCATTCAAAAAAAATATCCGCAGGTACAAAGTTTGCGTGATGCCGATATGCAAATGGTCAATACTTGCCTGCCTGCGGGTGATGATGCGATTTATCGCCGTTGTAAATATGTGGTTGAGGAAATACAACGGGTTCAGGATGCCTGCACGGATCTTATTCAGCAGGATATTGCCTCATTCGGAAAGAAAATGTTTGCTACGCATGAGGGCCTCAGCCGGTTATATGAAGTCAGCTGTCCCGAAGCAGATGCGCTGGTAACTATGGTTACCAATCATCCTGCGGTTCTGGGTGCAAGAATGATGGGTGGTGGGTTTGGGGGTTGCACCATTAATATTATGAAAAGAGAAAAAATAGAAGAATTGATCAATATTGTAACTCAAAAATATTCAGAACAGTTTGGCCGGGTACTAAAAACATACATAGTTAACATTGACAATGGAACCTCCTTGGTGTAAATTATAAACTATCTATTTTAGAAATATAAAATTAAAAAATTTCAATAAGAGAGGAACGAAGAAAAAGAGCGGGGCTGAATTCACCTATTTTACTATAACAATACATGAGTAAAGAAAGATCATATATATATTCAGAAAGAGTAAAAATATTTACTGGCGAACAAAAAAAATATGTAGGGCAATTATCGCTGATCAGTATGCTAAGACTTTTGTTATTCTTTATATTTTCCTGGTTTCTGTATACTGCTTTTAGCACACGATTTAAAGGGCATGAAATGATTTATTCAATATGCTCGATTATTGGTTTTTTTGTTTGTGTGTTTTGGGCACATGGATTAAAAAGAAAGATAAAATTTCTTCAGCAACTGGTTCTGATAAATGAAAATGAGCTTACCATTCATAATGGTTCACCCTCTTTTTTAAACAATGGTGCATCATTTGCGCCGATGAAGGGGTTTACGGTTGACCTAACTATTTTTGGCAGCCATTCCCTTTTTCATTTATTGAACAGGGCCGGTAGTGAATCGGGAAAAAAGCAATTAACAAACAGGCTTGCTGAACCGTTTGTCAAGAGGGTAGATATTGAAAACTATCAAGGTTGTATTAAAGAGTTGGCAGGCAATATCCAGTTCAGGCAAACACTGCTGGCCCATACCTTGTTGTTAGAAGAAGGAGAAGCATTTTCGAAACTTGAGTCTGGTATTCCTGAGAATAATTTTAAAGTATTAAAAAGTAAAAGCTGGTCGCTGTTGGCGTTTTGCTGGCCGATGGCGGGTGTGGGTATTATTGTTTTTTGTATATGGCAGGATAGCTATCGTCTGATGTTGGCTTTTGGTATTTTAGGATTATTAATATTGTCTTTTATTTTAAAAAAAGTCAATCTGCTGTATGATCATATCTCAAAACGAAGTTATCTCTACACCCAATACGCACGTTGCTTTCAATTAATTAAGGAAGAAACATTCACCCATGCTTATTTAATAGAAAAACAACGAGAAATTACTGAAGCGGGACAAGCATTTCAAAGGTTGTCGAGGCTGGTGGGATTGTTTGATCTTCGATTAAGCGCTATTTCATTTGCAATCAACGGTTTATTTCTTTTCGATTTATTGTGTGCCCGTGCATACATGAAATGGAACTTTCAATACCAGTCGTCTATCCAAAAATGGTTTGATACGATGGGTGAAATGGAATTGCTGAACTCCCTGGCTACTTTTCATTTTAATCATCCCGGTTTTATTTTTCCGGAATGTACAGAAGACCGGTTATTGATTCAGGCAAAAGCGATGGGCCACCCGCTAATGGATGAGGCTGGTGCGGTAGTAAATGATATTTTAATTGGCGAGCCTGCGAAACTCCATCTGATTACTGGTTCTAATATGTCTGGCAAAAGCACTTTCTTACGTACCCTTGGTTTAAATATCGTTCTTGCACAATTGGGAGCACCTGTATTTGCACAAATATTTATATTCCGGCCGGTAAGGGTACTGACCTCATTCCATCATATTGATTCACTGGAAGAAAGCACGTCATATTTCTATGCTGAACTAAAATGCCTTCAAGGTATTATTGCATCTCTCCAGGAACCAACACCCGCACTGGTTTTATTGGATGAA
>JANXUL010000106.1 GCA_025356235.1 Bacteroidota bacterium | reverse complement strand
GTCTTGAATGCATGCATTTTTTTATCTCCTGAATTATCATCAGTTCCAGACAAATTATTTACATAAATATCTCTGGCAGAAACCCCAAATGTTGAGAGACCCAATACAGCCTGCAAGAGGTAAACGAGAAGATATTTCCAATTTTGCTTTTTCACTTCCAGATTTTTAACCATCTCTAAATAATTATTTTAAAAAGGATGGCATTTTTGAAAACAATGCATCATTCTCCTTATCACTGATCAAATTGAATTTATTACCATCTGCCTTTTCCTTATAGGTTAGTACCCTCCATGCAAGTTCAGCAAGTTTTCTATCCTTATCCTGTTTTGTGAATGCTTCCAAAATATTAATTCCCTCTTCCCCACAATCCATCAAAGCATTACCAACTGAACGATACCCCCATGCTTTATCACTTCGTTGGTTGCCGTCACCCGACTTTATAAAAAGATCTTTTAATGACTTAATAATTTTTCCTTTCTCAATCAATGCAATCTTATCCTTTCTTAAAACCATCTCCCCCAATGATACCGCAGCGCGATCCTGTACGACAGGATCTGAATGAAAGATTGCACCAAGCAATACCTCAACCGCTTCTTTGTTATTTACAAATCGCCCTAATGCCATCGCGGATGAATATCTTGCATAACCTGTTTTGTCTGATAGGCCCTTAGTAAAAACATTTACCAATTCAGGAGAATTACCGGCTATATTTTCCAATACCCTAAATGCGGTAGTTCTCACTTCGCCAACAGGATTATTCATAGCAGCATCAATAATCTCCTTTTGAGGAAATGGTTTCATTCTATGCAAAAAAGCCCTGCACATTTCTAGTAGTGGGTGGTAAGGATTTTCTTGGATCATTTTTATTACCAACTGTATAGATTCACTCCGGCTATTATCGGAAAGCGCACGAATAGCGGCACATTTAACACCTATCTCAGGATCAGAAAGCCCTCTTTCGATTGTAGGAACTGCAGAAATATCCTTTAGCTTACCAAGTGCGAGTAACGATAATCTTTTAAGTATCACATTGTCACTGCTTGCAAGCGGTATGATCAATGAGGAACTAGTGGTTGATTTACCATCAAAAACCTGGGTAAGAAAGCGCATTTTTTTATAGATAGTTCCACTCTTTAATGCTTCTTCAGTCTGTTCCGGTATATTACTCCTTGATATATATTGACCATCTTCTCCAAGTGTCATCACCATCTTCACATTCTTCATTTTCATAGTATCCCATTGGCTTCCATAAGGATTAGAAGTGCCTATAGAAATCTTAATAGGTGTTTGTCTGGTAAGCCATAATAGGTCATTCGCGGTTTTTTGTTGTTGAATGCCACCGACGCCTCCATATACCAACAAATTATCAACTATGCCATTTTGTATCCAATTGATTACATCCATATATATCTTACCCATTGTAGGGTGTGTAAATGGTAAAGTTGCCCACGTCATAGGGAAAAATGGATTATCCCCATCCAAAAATACACCCATCTTAATGCCTGATTTTTTTAAGGACTCCTTAAGTTCTTTAAAATATAAAGTCACATATTCACCTCTCAATTTATACCAGTCATGTTTACTTGCAGATTTTGTAAATTCCTGGGTTCTTATATCTATCCCATATCGTTTTTTGAATTCCTGAACAACTGGTTCATTAAATCCAAATTCATCTTCAAACCGAAGTGAGAAATTTTCTACATATGTGACAAAAGTCACACCATCATAACCAGCTTCCTTTGCCAATTTTGTATGTAACTCAACTAATGCTTTGCGTGCTTCAGGATAGGAAAGATCAATGGTGCCTCCTTGTCTTCTATAACCATGCTTGTCAATCGGTACCCATTCCGGGTGGTCAATGCGAAGCTTTGATTCAAAACCAAAGGGATAATCATTAAACCCTGGAGTATCAGGAGAGGAACCCCAATCTCCAACAGTAGAAACGCCCCATACTTCCATCCCTAATTTATGTGCCGATGTTGTCACTATTTTTTCAAGATTATCTCTATTTATCAATAGTTCAAACCATTTTAATGCAGATGCATAACGATAATTCTCTTCCCGATAATTTAGGGTTTTTACCCATGCCGCTTCCTCAAGCCCACGCCAGTAAAATGTTTTCGTATTAAATACATCCTTCATCATTTTTAATCCATCTTCAATAGATTTTTTTGAATCCATTGCCAAAGACATCCCTAAAAAATGATTATCCCCGGAACTGATAAAACAATCTATTGACTTTTTTGCCTCATTAGTATTCTTTGTTTGTGATGAAGCCTCAATAGTAAGTAACAGGAAAAAAAAGTTGAAAAATATAGAAAGATGTTTTGAGAAAGTATGGTTCATTATAATTGTTAATTTTACTTCAAATCTTGGAATATCATTTAATTAGGGTGTAATTGTAATGTCTACGGACTTTTCAATTTTTTTACTTTCATATGCATTCGCATTGGATGCGATAAAATATACTTTGTAAGTACCCGGTTTGGTATATTTATAGATATACTTATTCAGTGTCGGATTAGATACCCCTTTTATCCCAACGGGAAAATCCGGACCTGCGTCAATCTTACCGGCATTAAATGCACGACTGATGGCCCAACATTCTGTTGAAGGATCACTGGTTGCTGTAAATGAATTTCCAAGTAAGGTTACCCTAGTTGCAGATATTGAAGATTTGGTAGGTGCGGCTACAGGACTTCCATCAATAATTCTTAATCCCGAATTGGTCATATCACCTAAAGTCAAAATACCAAAAGTCGAAGTACCAGTCAAAGCAAAACTCTGAATCATCCAGGTTCTAGCTGCCCCATTAATATTCTGAGGCTGTGTCACATATTTAAAAGCAATGTAAAGTGGTTTACCTGTCACAAGAAGATCCGCTACACTTTTGTTACCAGATGCCAGAAATGTGGCAGTAGTGCCAAGTGTGAACCTACTAGTAATATCAGTCCAGGTAGCGGCACGAATATCTGTTAATGCAGGTTTTAGCGTGTCATTATAGACTCCATTAAAATCTGTTGATGCAAGAATGGAAAGTTGATTATTTTGTGCACCACCTGTAACTGCGGATGTAAACGAAATAGAAGGAATCGTCAAGTCAATAATTCTGCCCTCTTTATAGGCATATTCACGGTACAACTCCCCGGAGAAAAAAGAAATTACATCGGCTTTCCCACTAAGACTAAAAACGACATCATCTCCAACTTTATAAGTTGTTGATGCAACCGTTACATCGAAATTTGGAACTCCTCCGTTTACTTCAACATCAGTTATTTTTTTACATGCCCCTATTACAATAAAGCTTGACAATAAAATATAAAGTTTGAATTTCATAATTTTTAGTTTTAAGATCATGATTACCATCCTGGATTTTGATCCAATGCATTATTTAGACTTTTTTCAACTGCCGGAAATGGCAATAATTGATGCTTTGAGCTTACATTTGAAAACCATACACCATAGAATGCTCCGGGAACATTAACACTAATCATATTCGCAACAGCCTGCATTGACGGAACAAATATCCCCCAGCGTAACAAGTCTCCTCTTCTTAGATCTTCAAAGCCTAATTCACGAGAACGTTCTTCCTGTATTGTCAATCGCAAATTATCTTTAGAAGAAGTCATAGAAGCTGTTAGATCTGCATCAGTTTTTGTATAGATAGCAGCAGTAGCAGTTGCGCCTGTTCCACCACCGCCCGAAAAGGTAATAGTTGGTGCAGTCAGATATCCGGAACCGATTTTTGTTCCCAGTATTTCATCACCGGTAAAAGTAATTCCAGTAACTTTTCCCCCACTTATAACAGCTGTTCCTACTGCATCAGTTCCGGGACTACTGGAAAATGTCACGGAAGGTGCTGTAGTATATCCTGATCCTCCTGAGGTAATTGTAACAGTTTTTATTCCAGATGCCCAGCCTCTTCTTCTGACTAAATTAATGGCATCAAAAACTGTCTGTGTAGGTCCATTCAATTCATTCTCGGCCTCTGCATACATTAAGAGTACATCAGAAAATCGCAATAGTGGAAAATTCATTGGGCTTACTGCCATATTTTTAGGCAATAAAGTTTCATATTCTCTCCGATATTTTGCAGTAAATAATGAATACATTGCAGCTGCAGTAGCAGGAGGAGTAATAAATGTTTTAGTACCTGCAGTTCCGGTTGCACTATAAGTGAAAGAAGGTGTAACCCATTCTCTCCGAAGGTCACCAGGGGTAAATAGCTGGTAAAATTTTGCAGTGGGCTTGATAAATCCATTTGCATAACCAGTTGAAACATTGGTACAGAGCTGTGCTGCAAAATAAGCGAAACGTCCGGTTTCGGTATAAGTATCAGATCCATTTCCCCTGAATTCAACTTCCCAAATACTTTCTTTTGTATCATATTTATCTGATGCATAATTGATAAATACATTTGAATAGGAAGGATTTAATGAATGACCTGCTGTAGCATCATCAATAACTTTTTTGGCCCATGCGCTAGCATCCTTATATTTTGAAACATCCTTTAAAGGCTCACCTGCCATGGCAAGACAAACACGTGCTAATACACCTCGAACGGCAGATTTACTTACTCTCCCTCCAAATCCAATCGTGCTGATATCACTAACCAATCCTTCTGCGGTTGTCATGTCAGTTAATATTTGTGTATACACGTCTTTTAACGGAGTTCTAGGAATATCAGTTTGTGTCGGAGATACAGGTTTTAAAATCAATGGAACCCCTCCCCAGTTTTGAGCCAAAAGAAAATAGTAATAAGACCTCAAGAACAAAGCCTCTCCTCTTACTTTTCCTCTAATTGCATCACTTAATGACATGTTATTATCAACATTTGCCAACAGGATATTAGCCCGCGCAATGCCTTTGTATAAAGCCGTCCAAAACAAGTTTACTTCTGCATCTGCTGAAGTATAATTATATTGACAAGGGCCGCTTACTGGATTTACCTGGCTATAATATCCTTCATCTCCTTCCATTCCAAATCTATATTCCATGCGCTCACCATACATATTTGGGTCACCAAGTACATCATAAACACCATTTAATGCCAAATTCAACTGGGCATCCGTGGTATAGTAATCAGAAGGTGATACAAAATCCTGAACTTTTGTATCAAGGAATTTTTTACAGGATGCCTGACTTATTAAAAGTAGAACAGCAAGTATAATATGTTTACTTTTCATTTTGTTAAGATTTAATTGGTTAGCATTAAAATGTTGCATTTAAACCAAATGTGATAGAACGGGCTTGGGGATAGGCTACATAATCCAATCCCGGTGTTAGTGCTGTATTTCTAACTGAAACTTCAGGGTCTCGACCGGAATAATTTGTCCAGGTCAAAAGGTTCTGTGCTGTTACATGAAATCTAAGCTGAGTAATATTAAATTTTTTAAGTAATGACGCAGGAAGAGTATAACCTAGGGAAACCGTTTTTAAACGCAGGTAGGAACCATCCTCTACTAGCCTGGAAGAAAAAACAGCAAGTAACCCTTGTCCGCCTGCCCTAAACAATGTGTTACTGGGGTTTGTCGGAGTCCACCTATCCACATAACTGGCATATTGATTCATATTTGCCAGTCTATTGCCGTTCCCTTCAAATGTGAACTTGTCAGCATTAAGAATTTGATTTCCATATGACCATTGACAAAATACATTTAGGTCAAAACCTTTATAACTAAAGTTATTAGAGAACCCACCTGTATGAATCGGCTGGCTTCTTCCGGTAATAACCTGGTCAAAAGCATTTATAGTACCATCTCCATTTATATCCTTATACTTTATATCACCTGGCTGTATAGAAGCTCTTGTATTTCCATTATCAGCAACATCCTTTCTCAGTATATATAATCCGGGGGATGGATTGTCAAAATCGGAATATTGATATACTCCATTAAAGGAATATCCATAAAACATCCCTGCTGGTTGCCCGAGTTGTGATATCCAAGGAGTGGTTGCTATAAAAGTTCCTGAAAATAAAGCTTCTTGATTTTGTGCAAGAGCAACTACTTTATTGGTATTGAAACTTATATTAAAATTACTGGACCAAGTAAATGTTCTTGATTTAATATTCACTGTATTCAGATTGAATTCTAGCCCTTCATTTCGCAAAGTCCCAATATTTTTGAATACAGTACTTATGCCAGAAGTTGGAGGTAAACTTGCATTTAATAAAAGGTCTTTTGTTGTTTTACGATAATAATCAAAAGACAATTCAATTCTGTTATTGAATAAACCCAGATCATACCCAATGTCGACTTGCTCTGTACTTTCCCATTTAAGATCATCATTCGCTAAGGTACTGGGGATAATACCTGGTGATGGAGTTGCATTGTTGAAAGAGTACGAAGCACCAATTGGTAAGCTTAAACTAGCCAGGTATGGAAAATCAGTAACTCTATTATTACCAGTAATTCCGTAACTCATTCTGAGTTTTGCATTTGAAATAACTCCGATTTTTTTCATGAATTTTTCTTTGCCCATATTCCAGGCCAAAGCTCCTGACGGGAAATATCCCCATTTTTTACCTGGCGCAAATTTAGAAGTACCATCCCCCCTAAAAGTAGCCGTTAGTAAAAATCTTGAATCAAAATTGTAATTAAGCCTTCCAAAAAATGAAACCAGCGTATTATTGCTTATAGATGACACACCAAGATATGGCAGACCTTCATCAAGACCACTAATTCCTAATTGTTCATTGGGCACATTTTGAGCAGCAAAACCATTAGACCGGGTAGTAACACCTTGTGTAGAAAACCCACCTACAACATTTAAAGTATGTATTTTATTAAATGCATTATTATAGGTTAAAGTATTTTCATTAGACCATGTGGTGATATCAGTAGTATTAATAGAACCATTTACGCCTTTCAAATTTAGTGGGTTCAATGAACTACCCTGAGAAGTTTTGGAATTATAAAAATTATCCAATTTTGAACTACGGATATTTTCAGTTCCGGACAATCTCAATGTCAATTTGTTAGTAATATCATACGTTAAATAAGCCTGCCCTAATAAATCTCCCGTTGTATTTTTAGTGTACTGATTCTGTATTGTTGCGATAGGGTTGAACCTTGTATCGTTTACAGTGATTGTTTCAGCATCTACCAATTGATCTGTAAGATCCAGTGTTGGAGTACCGGTAACTGGCCTGTAAACCATTGTTTGATATAGAAGATAGCTTACCGGTGTACTGCTGCCATTTGCTACCGGTACCCCATTAGGAATAATGCTTCCATAGTTAATGGTAACTCCAACTTTGACCTTATTATTAACTACCTGATCAATTGAGGCTCTACCTTGAAATCTATCATATCCTGTATTCAGCATTATTCCATCCTGATTATAAATTGATCCGGAAATAGAATATTTTGTTTGTGCATTTCCACCTCTAATTGAAAAATCATTTATTTTAATCTTTCCTGTCCTGAAAACCTGATCCTGCCAGTCAATTCCCTTTATGTTTTTATATGAATCAAGTGTTTGTCCATTGATATAATAATTCTGTGCTGTAAGTGTAGGAATACCTCTAACAATGTTTAGTTCATCTTGATACTTAACAAAATCATAAGCACCCATCATTGGTATTTTATTTAACAGTTTCTGGATACCATAAGAAGAATTAAAACTGATAACCGGCTTACTGATCTTTCCTCTTTTGGTTTCAATTACAATAACTCCATTTGCACCCCTTGCACCATAAATTGCAGTTGCAGATGCATCTTTAAGTATACTCAATGATTCTATATCACTTGGATTGATGGCTGCACTTGCTGGATTTTCTACAGGAAACCCATCAATAACATATAGTGGTGAAGTACTTTGTGTTAATGAACTCACTCCACGTATTACAATATCCTGTGAAACACCAGGTTGGCCATCAGAGGAAGAAACCCTTACCCCTGCTACACGACCAGCTAATCCTTCTGTAAAAGATGCAATGGGTGCTTTATTCAAATCACTCATCTTTACCTGACTAACCGATCCAGTTAGATCTGATTTTTTTACTGTACCATATCCAATTACTACAACATCATCGAGTGCAGTTACACTTTTTTCAAGAGTTACATTTACAGTCAGTTTTTCAGCGACTGCAATTTCCTGAGATTTTAGGCCCTGAAAGGAAAAAACTAAAATATCCTTAGGTTGTACTGTGATAGAATAGGTTCCATCCTTGCCTGTAATAACAGTCGTTTTTTTCCCCTTTACAATTACAGTAACTCCTGAAAGTGCCTGAG
>JANXUL010000069.1 GCA_025356235.1 Bacteroidota bacterium | reverse complement strand
TTTTCTACAAATCGGCCCGGAATGTGGATAAAACACCTAAAAACCTGAATTACCCTATCTATCTGGCCACCAAAACTTAATTTTGTACCATCGAAACGCAATTACCATATATCGAGACTGATCTGGCCAGGATTACCGTCTTTTCGGCAAAGAAACAGGAAGAGAACGATCGTTTCAGGTTATTTGTCAAAGAAAGGAATAATGAACAGATAGATAAATTGGTTGGTCGTTTGAACGAAGCCATTGCACCGCAAATCAATTGTACCAGTTGCGGTAATTGCTGCAAAAGCCTGATGGTATTAATTTCCGACAGCGAAGCTGATAATCTTTCCCAACACCTCAATCAAAGCCGTGAAACCTTTGACCAGGAATATCTCGAAAAAGGCAGTAATGGCATGATGATCATGAATAAAATGCCCTGCCATTTTCTTAGAGATAATAAATGCACTGTATATGAACACCGTTTTGAAGGCTGTAAAGAATTCCCTGCATTGCATCTGCCCAATTTTAAGAACCGTCTGTTTACCACTTTTATGCATTATGAGCGATGCCCCATTATCTTTAATGTGGTGGAACAATTAAAAGATGAAATGTCGTTTGAAAGGGATCACACGAATTAAGCATTGTATCTTCACACTATGGCAGTACGTTTTGGCATAGATTGTGTATTAGCTACCCCACCTATATGGAAAACAAAACGCATTGGACTGGTTACCAACCATGCAGCTACAACCCATGATCTGGTTCCTTCCCGCCAGGCTTTACTGCAGCAGCAATTCAATATTCAAAAATTATTCTCACCGGAACATGGCTTGGATGTATTAGGCACGGATGGCCATGCAATGAAAGATGGGACTGATCCTCTAACGGGATTACCTATAGTTAGTTTGTACAGTACCAAACTGGCCCCTTCCATTGATGATCTTATTGATCTAGATACCATACTATTCGATATCCCTGATGTAGGATGCCGCTTCTATACGTATTTATGGACACTCACCCATGTAATGGAAGCCTGTGCCAAGCAGGAAAAGAAATTAATTATCCTCGACCGCCCCAACCCTGTTTCCGGTAACCTCGAACTCGCAGAAGGCCCCTTATTGAATGAAATACAGTCTTCTTTTATCGGCAGATGGCCAATACCCATCAGGCATAGCTGCACATTGGGAGAACTGGCTTTGTATTTTAATACTGTCAGGCATCTTCATTGCAATCTGGAAATAATCAGATGTGAAGGATGGGAACGCAATAGTTTCCAACCTGGTTGGGGAACCCGGTTTGTGCCAACATCGCCTGCCATCCAAAGTTTTGAAAGTATGCTTCTATACCCAGGACTGTGTTTATTGGAAGCCACAAATATCAGCGAAGGCCGGGGAACATATGATGCTTTCCGGATAGCAGGTGCCCCATGGATCAACGGCAAAGCCATAGCCGGTATTCTGAATGATATGGGTTTAGATGAAGTAATAGTTACACCCACTAATTTCACACCAACCGAAAGCAAATATGCAAACCAGTTATGCTGGGGTTTACAATTAGAAGTAAGGGAGCCCGATTTTTTTCAACCTGTATCGTATGGATTGATACTGATCAGGCTGATCAAACAAATGTATCCCCAATCATTTGAATGGAAGCCTTATCCTACCTTGGTTAATCCAACAGGGAAGCAGCATTTAGACAAACTTCTTGGCATCATCAGCGGCAGTGAGCAACTATTTGAATTACCCCTTCCTAAGTTCATTGCAGAAATTACACGTTTAACACAATGCAGAAACTGGAAAGAGGAAATCGGGCCATATCTGCTGTATGAAAATAGTACGTTCCTTTAAATTTCATTTTTCTGCAAAGCCGAAAAGGTATAAAGAAACCTTTGCGACTTGTTTTCTTTGCGTCTTTACGTGAAATAATTTTGGATTACATTTAATTTCAAAATATCCTTTGTATGCTGCGTATAAAATTATTAGCCTGTTTACTGGTAATGCTCACCCAGGCAAATGCACAACAACCAACCATTAAAATACTGGAGTCGGGAAAGAAAATAAGTATACGTGGCTTGAGTATAGTGAATGATAATATTATCTGGGCCAGCGGCAGCGGCGGCTCTGTGGCACGCTCTATAAATGGTGGCAATACCTTTACGTGGATGAAGGTGCCGGGCTATGAAAAAACAGATTTCAGGGATATTGAAGCTTTTGATGCAAATACAGCCATTATTATGGGCATTACTGAACCGGCTGTTATTTTAAAAACAAAAGACGGTGGATTAAACTGGAAGAAGGTTTTTGTAGACACCACCAAGGGGGCTTTTTTAGATGCAATGGATTTTGCTGATGAGAACCATGGAATGGTTATTGGTGACCCGCTAAGCAAATCCTGTTATATTGTAACTACCTCAACTAAAGGAGATTCATGGCTGATTATGGATGCCTCGTTGGGAAATACCAAACCTTTCGCTGACATGAAAGAGGGTGAAGCTTTTTTTGCTTCAAGCGGAACCAATATTAAAATGCTCGACCTTTCTTTTTCTCATGCTGTATTTGCTTCAGGAGGAAAAAAATCAGGGCTGTTTTTCAATGGTCATCGCGATTCACTTCCGATAATGCAGGGTAAACAATCAACAGGCGCGAATTCCATTGCCGTTTATAAAAATAAAAAAGGGGTTATTGTTGGAGGCGATTTTACAAAAGATACCATCAGTAATAATAATTGTGTGCTGGTATCTTTTCAGAAGGATAACGTAAAAATGTCTTTTCCCAAAACTCCGCCCCATGGCTACCGTTCCTGCGTTATTTACTTAGATGAAAAAAAACTGCTCACCTGCGGCACATCAGGTATAGATGTTTCGAAAGATGGCGGTATCAGCTGGCAGCTCATGTCAAAAGAAAGCTTTCATGTTTGCCAGAAAGCAAAAAAAGGGAAAGCCGTTTTCCTCGCAGGAGGTAACGGACGGATTGCAAAACTCATCTATCCCTAAAATATTTTTTATCTTTTTAAACTTTTACAAACGCGTATCCTCTTATTAAAAACAGCAGCATGAGAAAACTATTTTTTACTTACCTTAGTTTATTCATTTTAATATTCTATATACCTTCCACAGTTTCTGCCCAGCGAAGGTTGGCATTGAAAGAACGAATGAAAAACAGGTCCGACAGCCTTTCACCCGAACAAAAAAAAGAGATCAAACAAAAGTTGAAAAATAAATACGACAGCCTTCCTGCCGAGCAAAAAGAACAGATAAGAGAACGGATAAAAAGCAGGCTGGATAGTTTATCGCCCGCTGAGAAAAGGAAATTACTGAAAGAATACAGGAAACATAAAAATGGTTAACTTAGGTTTCTTAAGCAAGATTCATATTCAAAGGGCAATCATATCGGGTGCCCTTTGTTATTTTTTGAAAGCAAAATAAACTGCCCCTAAAATAAACGAGAAGCTAATCAGGTATGGTTCACGTACGGTTCTGTGAGGAGTAGGAAATTTTCTATGTTTACTCGACTAGGCGTAGGTTTGTTTTGTCACAATGAGTAACCCATTTTAATCAGCATTAGGATGTTTACAATACTTCCAATATTCCAGTATCGCTCTAAAAATGTTTTTTGTCTCTTGATAGCTATTTGCCTTTTGAAAATATCCCTGAACAGTCAATTCAATATATGCCTCGTTTATATAATTTTTGTCAGCCGCAGTGGTGAAAAAAACAAAAGGAATGCTTTTCTTTTTTAGTTCTTCATCATTGTCAATTTGTTTTTTAAAATCCCTACCGTTTTGTCCGGGTAAATTAACGTCACTTAAAATAACAAAGGGTTGCTCAGTTTGTGCCTTTAAATAATTAAAAGCTGCCGTGCACTTTGTAAACCAGACGATCTTATTTGGAATGTTTAACTCTTTTAAAACTTCTTGTATAATGTCTTTGTCATCCTCATCGTCTTCTATAATAACTATTGGTCCTGATACCATAAAAAAGTTTTAATTAAAGTAGTTTTAAAATTATGTACTATCGGCTTACGCACCACAAGAGTTTGTGAAAAACCAGATATTGTATCAAATATACACAGAATTGGAGTGTATGCCCTGCTTACTAATTGCCAGCATCATCTTGAAGAGGCGTATGAATCGAGAGGTTCAATTTCATTTGAATTTTTAAATCAGTTTTTATTGTAAATTTAAAAGGGCAGTATAAAAACTGCCCTTTTTGTATAGTACTTACTGTAAAGCCTGGTTTTATTGAACTGAAATACCTTCTATTTTCACCTATTTTCATTGAAATTGATGGGGGAATAAAAACGGGTTATTTGTCATTTATTAGATTTATTTGCCAAAATTGTATGCAAAAAGTATACAAATAAAAAAGGTTTAAGAAGAAATGACTTCCTAAACCTTTAATTATTAAGTGGGGGCACACGGGTTCGAACCGCGGACCCTCTGCTTGTAAGGCAGATGCTCTAAACCAACTGAGCTATGCCCCCTGATTTATTGGGATTGCAAAAATAGGGGCTGAACCGTATCCTCCAAAAAAAATTTTGTATTATTTGCGATTAATTGAACTGTAGGGCCGGTAAACGGTAATGCTGGCTGTCATATACAAACAATTCTTCTATCTGGTAAGTCCAGTATTTGTATAAGGGCGATTTGGCGATATAACTATCGGCCTCCGTTTTTGTTTCGGTATTAATGGTTACCCAACAGGTCTGGCTTTCCATACTTACGGCATAGCTGTCAATAATGCCTTTGTTGATCAAATAATTAATATAAGTGCGGTGCGGGGGCACCAATGCCATAAAATCTTCATCCATGGTGAACCTGATAATTGCCTGAAACTTCTTCATTCTCTTCTGTTTTACAGGTTAAGTAATACAAGATTCATGCTGCATTTTATCAGATGGCAAACTGGCTACTTTTAGATTGTTAAACTGCTGTTATTGCAGTCTGTGGCTATTTTTTAACATAGAGATGATGAGGAAACACCGTTACATAGATATGTTTGTTACCCTTTTCTTATAAAAATTTCTTACACCCATTACTTCATTTTTAAAAGTGTGACAGTAATGGAAATTGTTAAAGGATATTTTGCTTTTCTGATATCAGGCCAACAACTAACTTTGCCTAATGCCCCGCAACAATTTCCACGAAGCTTCCCAACCCCTGGAAGTAGCCGATACTGATGTATTGACGGCCATTTTCCCGTCGTACAGCCTTATTGTGTGGAATGATGAGGTAAACACTTTCGAATGGGTGATTGATACCCTTATAGAGGTCTGCGGCCATTCTACCGAACAAGCCGAACAATGTGCCATGCTTATTCATTCGCAAGGGAAATATGCCGTAAAGAAAGGTGAATACGATATCCTTAAACCCATGTGCAATGCCATTACAGACAGGGGCATTGGGGCTACTATTGAGGTAATGGCTGGATGATGTGAATTTTGAATGAAAATTTATACTGGCTGCTTTTTTGCGCATTTTTTGCTGAGTTCCGTTCTTTCCCCGTTTCCAGTTATTTTTGACCATGCCCTTACATGCTTTAGATCAATCCTTATGGTTCCCTCCTGTTGAAGATGCAGGGGAGGATGGTTTGTTAGCCATGGGTGGCGACGTGAGTGTTAACCGGTTATTGCTTGCATATAAACAAGGCATTTTTCCCTGGTATGATGGTGATATTCCTTTGTGGTGGTGCCCTGATCCGCGCTTTGTGCTTTATCCAAAAAATGTAAAAGTGAGTAAAAGCATGGAATCACTGATTAAAAAAAAGAGTTTCCAATTTACCATTGATCAATCATTTACACAAGTCATCCGCAACTGCAAAGAATTACAACGAAAGGGCCAGGACGGTACCTGGATCACAGATGAACTGGAAGCATCTTTGAATGAGTTACATGCATCAGGGTTTGCACACAGTGCAGAAACCTGGTTAAATGGCCATTTGGTAGGTGGATTATACGGGATAAGAATGGGGGAACTTTTCTTCGGGGAAAGTATGTTCAGCAAAGAAAGTAATGCCAGCAAATTTGCATTCATCCGTTATATACAACAATTACAACAGGAAGGCGTTTGCTTAATTGATTGCCAGGTATACACTCCGCATTTGGAAAGTCTGGGGGCAGAAATGATTGCGAGAAAAGAATTCATGAATATATTGAAAACACATAGCTGATCTTATAGGGTTTGTGAATAGTTATTTTCAGATGTGCAAGCAAAAAAAAACTATTCATTATTCACAACGCACTACGCACAATTCACCATCAGTTATATCCATACATCCTTTCCACATCTTTTACAATCCGCTCCATATCATGGTCCTTACCTGAGGCTTCGTAATTCTGTTTCAGGTTACTGCCGAATAATACGGCAACGGTTTGCCAGAATGCGGCACTGATAAAACCTTTGTATTCATCAATGATTTCGTAACAGTTATTACCTGTTTCACGATAAATCAGTTTCATCAGTACTTTTCCCTGGTAGACCGACAAATTGGTTAATTTATCAGTAAAATCTTTCTTCAGCTCTTTTTCCCTTGATTTGATGATCGCTTTTCGTACTTTTTTATCCGAAACATTTACCAGTTTGGAATTGATATCATTCATCACACGGCTGGCCGCTTTTGCATAAGGATAGGTAACATAAACTGCATTGCGCAGCCTTGTCCAATCGGCCCAGTATTTTTTCATTTGGGGTGTTAACCGGGTATACACCAAAACAGTGGGTAAATAACTATACGGAATGGTATCTCCCTGTGGTGTTACAAACGCATACACTTTCAACGTATCGTTTACGCCATGCTGTTGCCCTGCTGCCTTGTTGGCAAAAGCAAAACCTGCCACTAAAAACAGGGAAAGGATAATATTTTTTTGATGACGGTTCAATTGACTTAAAAATAGACACTTCTGCCCAACTTAATGCTGTCTGGCACAGAAAAGTAACCCTATTGGTTTGTTAAGATACGAGATGAACGCTTCGTCGGGATGTTTTTAACCGCTGGACAATAGACATAACAAAGCCCACCACCATTACCATTACCCCCAACCAAAGTATGTTGATCATAGGGAACTCATATACTTTCAATGTGATCAAATCGGTAATAGCCGAACTCTCTTTTACCCCTATTTCAAGCTTTCCGGTTTTCTGGTCAATTACTTTATTGAATTTCAATACAAGGCTCTGCGATTGAACAGTGTCTGTGATATTTCTGAAGGCCTCACCTTTCAGCGCAATACCCGGTTTTACAGGGTAACGGCGCCCGTCTTTGGAGATCACGGTCATATCGAGGAATAAAGCGGTCTCATCATCAGCATATTTGGCTTTAAGTTCTTTGGGGTTAACAGATACTTTGTTCAGCACCATCAACCCATTTCCATAAAATAAAGTGTCGCCTGCTTTTACTTCCCGATTCTTAAAGCTAACCGTGTCTTCATGGTTATTTTCCTGGAAAGAAGTGATGTACACAAAAATATCTTTATACCAGTAATGCTTTGCGGCTGGATTTGCAGAAGGGCCTTCGCCTCCTTTATTTTGTTTGATTACGTCGGGGTATAATTTAAATTCTTCGCTGCCATTCTTGGCTTTAAAACTTATTTCGAAATAGCGCTTTCGATCCCTTGTATTCAGTGTATCTCCGATAAAGGTTACCATATATCTCCCCATATCTGTAGGAATGGCCTTGAAAAGCGTAATATTTTCCGCCGGATCACCTACCGCATCTCTCTTGGCTTTGGGATCTGCTCTTAGAGGTGTTACCCCTGTTGTATTCCAGCTTAAAACTGTTTTCTTGCTCGATGAAATTAAAATACCCACCAGCACCAATCCAAAACCAATATGCGCTACCGATGCACCCGCCGCTTTTATCTTTCCTTTCATGCCTAACCATATGTACGAGGTATTAGCCACCACTGCATATACGGCTGCAAAAATGGCCAGGTGTATAGCAAATAAAAAGCCGGGGCCTTTTTTATCATAACTCACGTGCCCGAACAAACTAATACATAAACTAATAATTACCGCCAGTAAAGTAGGGATCCATATTTTTTTTCCAAAGAATGCTTTAGGGGTGTCTTTGTATTTTAAATATTGGGTAATGGCCGTTAATAACCCGATGACCACAGCTACAAAAACCTGTATCTGGTTGTAGGCAAATTCTTCATCTTCCGGTGGGGCTATTTTGGTGCCGAATAATTTATTGATAACAGGTGTTGAGGTTTTGGCTATTATAACAATGCCCGCCAAAAACAATACCAATGAACCAATGAACATCCAGAACTCGCGGCTGTACGTATTTTCTTCTTTAACAATAGACGGAATATTTTTGTAATTCTTGAAGTAAAGGAACAACGCGGGCACAAAAAATACCAATAAAAATAATAGCAACTGTACATTCATGCCAAGGTCTGTAAAAGCATGTACAGAAGTATCTCCCAGGATGCCGCTTCTGGTTAGGAAAGTGGAATATAATATCAAAGAAAAAGTAATGATATAAAAAAAATACGTAGGTCTAAGCGAATAACCGCTGTTTCGATAAATCAAATTGGTATGTAATCCGGCCACCAGCGTTAGCCAGGGTACCAATGAAGCATTTTCTACAGGGTCCCATGCCCAGTAACCGCCGAATGATAAACTTTCATAAGCCCATGCGGCACCCATCATAACCCCGGTGCCTAATACCGCTGCAGAAAAAGATGCCCATGGTAAGGCAGGTTTGATCCATTCATGCTTTTTACTCATTAGCCCGGCAATGGCATACGCAAATGGTACAATGGTAGAAGCAAACCCTAAAAACAAAACCGGTGGATGTATCACCATCCAGTAATTCTGTAATAAAGTGTTCAAGCCTGTACCGTCTTTCACAAAACTTAAATATTCCGGCCTGCTGAAAATGGGGGCCTCCATTTCATTCCGCAATAAAGAAAAAGGGCTGCTGCCTACTTTTGTACCGAAAAAATAAATACCTATCAGCATAGTTGCCAGACAGAATTGTGCGAAACTCATAACCATCATCACACCTGCCTCCCATTCTTTTGAACGCCAAATCAATATCCAGCCCAGCACACAATGCCAGAAACTCCACAACATAAAACTACCTTCCTGCCCTTCCCAGAAACAGGCAAACAGGTATTCAACCTGCAGGCTTTTATCGCTGTGGGTATACGCATATTTGTATTCGAACTGGTGGTGGGAAATAATATAATACAGTGTGGCAAAAAGAGTAATTACCGAAATGGTCTCAAGTAAGAAAGCGATGCGGGCCAATCGTATCCAGCTTTGTTTATCGGAAACTGTCTGCACGCGCGAGGCCCTGAAATAAGCAATCGTAGCTACCAGAGAAGCCATTAAAGAAAGTACCGCAAAAAAATGTCCGATTTGTCCTGGTAGTAAATGTTCGCCGATATAATTCATGTAAGTTGGGTTCCGGGGATTTTGAAATGGTTGAATCGGAAAATTTTAGAATTAGTCCTTTAAATATCAGGCAACTCCAAAATCCAAAAATCAGTTCACCGATGTCTGAAGGTCCTTCTTCATCGCCTTAGGGTCATCTTTGTATTTCGACGGACATTTCAACAAAATATCCTTGCATTCAAAATGATCTCCCTGCACCCTTCCTTTCAACACAATCCGGTCACTCTTTTCCATATCGGTGGGTTTATTGTTCCGATAAACAACTTTTATACTGCTGCCAAGGGTATCTACTGCTGTAAAACTTAAATAATTAGGGTTCTTCACCGCATCATATTCCAGTGGCTGCTGTTTGTCTATTTTAGCAATCAGGTTAACAAATTTCCCTTCTTTCTGCCTGGCTGATGCAATGGTCTCATAGGTGGTCAGATCACCCGTATAACTGATCAATACCACAATGGCCGCTGCAATAAACAACAGGATTACAATATGCATTTTCTTCATTTGGGCGGTTTTACGCTGCAAAAGTAGTTCAAAAACAACATTTTATGGGAAGTTTATGACCGGTGGCTAAGGGTTTTACAAACTCCAAACTGCAAACTCCAAACTTTAAACTAATTTGCGCCCTGTCCGGAATTTTCAAGCAATCAACATGGCCGATTTATCGCAATTTGACCCAAATGCAGTGGGTAATCCCAACAACAATATTTTTGGCCTTCCTTTTACGGAAGAGGATGCCCGTTTGGTTATTCTTCCCGTTCCCTGGGAGGTGACTGTAAGTTGTGGCGCCGGCACATCCCGTGCAGCGGAACATATTAACAAATCAAGTAAGCAGGTAGATATTTTTGATATTGATGGAGACATGGGTTGGAAACAGGGCTTTTACATGAAAGATGTTGACCGCCGCATCCTTATGAAAAGTGATTACCTGCGCAAAGAAGCTGAATTGTATATAGATTATATCTCTAAAGGTGAGTTGGTAGAGAAAAATAAATTCATGTGCAAAAGTCTGAAAGAAATAAATGAAGGCAGCGCTATGATGAACCAGTGGGTATATGACCAAACGAAAGCTTTACTGGATAAAGGGAAACTGGTTGGCCTGCTCGGCGGCGACCATAGCACACCCTTAGGTTTTATGAGGGCATTGGGTGAAAAACACGGAGATTTTGGCGTTTTACAAATTGACGCACATTGCGACCTGAGAAAGAATTATGAATTTTTCACTTACTCACATGCATCGGTTATGTACAATGCACTTGAAGAAATACCTGCTTTGCAAAAATTGGTACAGGTAGGTGTGCGGGATTTTTGTGAAGAGGAATGGAACTATGTGTGCAACAGTAATTATAAAGTGATCACTTATCTCGACAAAGCCATAAAAGAAAGGCAGTTCGATGGCGAAACCTGGAAACATATTGTAGAAGAGATCGTACATCATTTACCGCAAAAAGTATACCTGAGTTTTGATATTGATGGATTAGACAGGAAGCTATGTCCCAATACCGGCACACCCGTACAGGGTGGTTTTGATACTGAAGAAATTTTTTATCTGGTTAAGAAAATATGCGAAAGCGGCCGCAATCTGATTGGGTTTGACCTGGTGGAAATTGGTGTTGGACAAACCGATTGGGACAGTAATGTGGGGGCAAGAATTTTATGGCGTTTGTGTAACATGATGGTGCATAACAATTCATAACCCAACGCCCTATCAACATATGAAAGTGTACGATTATATTATAGTTTTCAAAAAGCCATCGTTCCGGTTGGTTGACATAATCAGCCAGCTAATGCTTTTGCTGGCTGTACTTGTTTTTGCTTCATCGATACCAGCTACTAAAGCGGTTTTGCAGGGAGGTTCTTTGGTATTAGTGGTTATATTAACAGGTATTATCGGCTGGTGGGTATATTGCATCTTCCAACAAAAAAAAGGGAATACGCCTTTTTTCAGACTTGCTTTATTATTGGCAGCCGTTGGCTGGTATTTTCAAACAAAGGGAAACTATATTGCCCTCATTTATTTCCTGGCTGCTGTTTTAGAAAAACAAGCCAAGTTTCCACAAGAAGTTGCTTTTGATGATGAGGGAGTTGTGATGAATTCTTTACCAAAAAAATATTATGACTGGACAGATATTACCAATGTGATTTTAAAGGATGGCATATTAACAATTGATTTCCGAAACAATAAACTCATCCAGAAAGAAATAGAAACACCAGCTACTGTAAAACTGGAGCAGGAATTTAACGAGTTTTGCAGAGTAAGGCTAAACGCATAACGCTGAACGCTTTTTATACATTCAATACATGCAAATTATACAATCACCCTACCTGCTTTATTCAGACGGTAACGGAAATATTTTTGAAGATACGAGCCTGTATGCTGTTGGAAGGGCAGGTTGGGATGCATTTCCTATCCCAACCGAAGAATGGATAGAATTGCCTGATGGCGGCAACCTATACGAGCTTCCCGGCCGAAGGGGCATTGGTGTTGATGTGGCTACCGGTGATATGCGTTTATGCGAAAAAGGCTGGGCCGTTGCCGCATTTATTCCCCCGGCACATACGGGTTTATACATCGCCGCATTTGAAACACTACCCGATGCGCCTACCCTGCCTTTATTTTGTTATACGGCCGCCGGCTGGCTGAATGAAAAAACATACGTACCTGCAGTTCGCATTGAAAAAGATATCCGCCAGGAAAATGCAGGGTATGATGACCAAAAAATTAAACAGGGAACAGCACATTTATTACAGGCATATCCAGATAACCGTTTGGTAAAACATTTGATGGAGAATTGTTGCATGACCTACAATTGTCCCGCGGCCCGGAATTTTTCATTGGGCCGATGGGAATGTCCGGTTCCTACATCACCTGCCTGCAATGCCAATTGTATAGGCTGTATTTCTTTTCAGCCGGAAGAAGAAACAATTGTTTCTACACAGGACCGCCTCACATTTAAACCCACTGCCGAAGAAATAGTGGAGTTTACTGTGCCACATTTAATTAACGCACCATTTCCTATTATCAGCTTTGGCCAGGGTTGTGAGGGTGAACCATTACTGATGTGGGAAACCATCCGTGAATCTATTATAGAAATCCGCAAGCATACTGATAAGGGTAGCATTAATATCAATACCAATGGTTCAAAACCGGATGCGGTAAAAGCTTTGTGTGAAGCGGGCCTGAACAGTATCCGTGTAAGTACCAACTCTGCACGCAAACATATTTATGAGCCTTATTACCGCCCTAATAATTACCAGTTTGAAGACATTGTAGAAAGCCTGAAAGTGATGCGCAGCTTTGGCGGCTGGGCAAGTATTAATTATTTTGTATTTCCCGGCATGACGGATAGTGTGGAAGAATATGAAGCCCTTCGCAAACTAATCATTGATACCGATCTGAGTATGATTCAATGGCGGAATTTTAATATTGATCCCGATTGGTACATGGGTAAAATTGGGGTGAATGAAACCGGCGAAATACTGGGCGTAAAACAATTGATGGAACTGATACGCGAAGAATTTCCCAAACTACGCTTCGGTTATTTTAATCCATCCATAGAAAGGATCAAAGGAGATTATGAGCATAATTTTGCCGGCGGAGAATTGTACGTGTAAAATAGTCAGGGTTTTCGAAAAGAATATTGAATTAAGGTTTTATACGTTATTAATTTTACCGTCGCTATCCAATATTGTATCCGATTACTAAACAATGAACTCCATTCATACTAAAAAAGATATTTACCTCGGTATTGCACTGGCCATATTTGCCACAGTAGTATGGTCGGGAAATTTTATTATCTCCAGAGGGGTTAATCAGCAGATAGGGCCGGTTAGCCTGGCTTTTTATCGCTGGCTAATGGCTACTGTCATCATTTTTCCATTCGCCTGGAAAAAATATATAGCAGAAAAAAAACAGGTACTCGAAAACTGGAAATACCTGGCATGGGTATCATTGTCGGGCATCGCACTCTTTAACACATGCGTGTATGTAGCCG
Source organism: Bacteroidota bacterium (assembly GCA_025356235.1). Lineage (GTDB taxonomy): Bacteria > Bacteroidota > Bacteroidia > Chitinophagales > Chitinophagaceae > Sediminibacterium. Next base: position 16,087 of record JANXUL010000069.1, on the reverse strand, counting down.
GTCATTATACCACTGCAATCAATATGGCGCTGATCGGTACAACATCTTCGCCCGTTTTCGCAACCATCATGGCGGTGATCTTTCTGAAAGAAAAAATGAATGCTTTTCGCATTACCGGGATGATCATCTGCATTGCAGGCATACTTTTATTAATCTCCAGGGGAAGTTTACAAATACTCGCTTCTTTTCATTTTTCAACCGGCGACCTGTGGGTATTGGCAGGAGCATTTGCATTTGCAGTGTATAATATCCTGGTTAGAAAAAGACCAAAGATCCTGTCGCCACTCAATTTTCTGTTTGTCATTTTTGCTGCAGGCACTATTATGTTGCTCCCGGCTTTTGTAATAGAATCATGGGTGGGTGCACCAACACAATGGAGTTTATCTCTTGTGAGCGCTATTTTATATTTAGGGGCTGGCACTTCGGTGATTGCATTCCTTTGCTGGAACATAGCCTTACATTCGCTGGGTGCGGGAAGAACCGTTTTGTTCGGTAACCTGATACCGGTATTTAGTGCATTGGAAGCTGTATTGCTATTAGGTGAAAAGATAACACAGATCCATATCATCAGTGGCGTATTGGTGATAGTGGGATTAATGATTGCCAATGCAAAACAACGCGTTACACCTGTTGCATAAAAGCAGTTTTTTATTTTGCCCGATTTATTATACATAACCTTTTAAACTGATTAATGGATACGTTTACACTTGTCTTACTTTGTCTGTTTGCTTTTTCTGCTGGTTTTGTAGATGCCATCGCCGGTGGTGGCGGGTTAATTCAAACTCCCGCAGCATTGGTTCTTCTGCCACAGTTTCCGGTTGCGACTATAATCGGATCTTTAAAAATCCCCGCTTTCACCGGTACTGCCTTTGCAACAATACAATATGTAAAAAAAGTAATCATACATTGGCCCCGGGCCGCACTGATGTGCACTACTGCTTTTATCGCCGCATTTGCGGGTTCAGAACTGTTAACAATGGTGAGTAACCGATTCATGAAGCCCATTATATTTATCGTATTGATTATTGTAGCCATCTATACTTACACCAAAAAAAACTTCGGGCAACATACACAGAAAGCCCATTCATCAAAAAGACAAATGGGCTATATTTTTCTCATCAGTTTATCCATTGGTTTTTATGATGGTTTTATCGGGCCGGGGGCCGGTAGTTTCCTCGTACTGGCTTTTATCAGTTTTTTAGGATTTGATTTTTTGCATGCCAGCGCACATGCCAAACTGGTAAATCTCTCTACCAATTTAGGCTCGATCCTGCTATTTCTGTTAAAAGGCACCATTCTTTGGGGTATTGCCCTGCCCATGGCTGTATGCAATGGACTTGGCGGCATATTAGGCGCACGGTTAGCGATCGCCAAAGGCAATCGCTTTATACGCATCTTTTTTTTGCTGATCATAACAGCTACATTGTTAAGGTTTGGATATGATGTGTTCTTTAGGAATTAATTACAGTTACCCGTAAGCTGCTCCCAACCTTAACCTTTCTTTATACCCCAAACGTGGATTACCCGGTCAATAAGCATGTAATTTTCAACATTCCATTTTTCCAACCACTATACAGGTACATTTGATATGACCAATTATCAATCCATGGCCGCCTCTTTTGAAAAAGAAAAGAATATCAAAGCATCTGCGTATACAGGAACGATCTGTATTTTGCTTTTCCTGCTTTTCTTTTTACTGCAATGGACTTTACCCCAGATCCCTGCACCCATTTTTGGCGAAGGCATTGAAGTAAACCTTGGCAACAGTGAAACAGGCCTCGGCAACGTAGCCCCGCAGATTCCCGGTGGCCCCTCGCTTACAGAAGATACCAGAACAGCACCACCTAAAACAACCCAGGAAGCCACACAACAGCCCAAAATAAATACGGATGAATATGCAGATGGCGATGCGCCTACTGTAAATAAGGAAAAGGCAAAGGCGGCTACCAAACCTGTTATTAACCCTGCACCAGCAGTGAAGAAAACCATGCCTGCGGCGGTAACTAATCCAACCCCCGCCCCACCAAAACCAAAAGCGGTTTTCAAGGGCGGCACCAGCACTACTTCAAGCGGAAATAAGGCCGATAGTTATAATGGTGTAAAGAACCAGGGCATCGCAGGAGGTAAAGGCGACCAGGGTAACCCCAATGGCAGCCCTAATTCTGACAGTTATAAGGGTAATGCCGCCAGCGGCAATGGTGGTAATGGAGGGAACAGCGGTGTGAGTATCCGGAGTGGGTTGGATGGCAGAAGGATAACCAAACTTCCTTCTTTTGAAGACGATTTTAATGAGAATGCCAAAGTTGCTGTTGATATTACAGTTGATAAAGCTGGCAATGTTACCATGGCCATCGTAAATCAACGGGGTACGACGACTACCAATCAAAATGTACGCAACATTGCTTTGCGGAAAGCCCGTAGCCTGAAACTTAACAGCGGAAACACCGATGAACAAACCGGAACACTTGTATTCAATTTCAAACTTCGGGGTTAATATTTCTTTCTCTGTGTACCTCTTGTAAACCTTTGTTCTCCGTATTGAAAATACCTGAGAATATTTTTTCAATACGGTAGAGCAAAGGGTATATGGAATTACACAGAGGGCTTTTGTCTTATCTTCGTCCCCGAATTTTGCAGCTGAATGAATTACCAGGAAACCGTTGAATACCTATTTAAAAAGCTACCTATGTTTAGCCGCATTGGCGCGGCAGCCTTCAAAAAAGACCTCACCAATACCATCAGGCTATGCGATGCATTGGGTAACCCGCAGCATCAATTTAAATGCATACATATTGCCGGTACTAATGGCAAGGGATCAACCAGCCATATGCTTGCATCCATATTACAAGCTGCGGGATATAAGACAGGTTTATATACTTCACCACATTTAAAAGATTTCAGAGAAAGGATTAAAGTAAACGGGCAATGGTGTGCCCAGGATTTTGTGACTGATTTTACCCAACGCATCCAACCATTGATTGATGAAATAGAACCATCTTTTTTCGAGATCACAGTAGCCATGGCTTTTGATTATTTTGCCAGGCATAAAGTAGATATCGCTGTGATTGAAGTAGGGTTGGGCGGGCGCTTCGACAGTACCAATATCATTAACCCTGAACTAAGTATTATTACCAATATCGGCTGGGACCACATGAATATGCTGGGTGATACACTGGAAAAGATCGCTTTTGAAAAAGCAGGGATCATTAAGAAAGGGGTTCCTGTGGTGATTGGGGAAGTTATTGCTGAAACCAAACATGTTTTTGAGCGTGTGTCTGCTGAACAAGCAGGTTCGCAGATTATATATGCTGAAGAAAAAAAATATGTAGCAGGCTGGCAATACCAGCATCATCAATTAACTGTTGAAGTAGTTGATAAAAGCAATGACAGTCACCATACCTATCAACTAGACCTGCCCGGCATTTACCAAACCAAAAATCTGCTGACTGTTTTAGAAACCGCACACCAATTGCAATTACAGGGATGGAATACGGGCATAGACATCATTCAAAAAGCCCTCCCTCATGTGAAACGCTTAACAGGCCTGCATGGCCGATGGGAAGTGATACACCATAACCCTACCGTTATTTTAGATGTGGGCCATAATGTGGATGGAATGGCACAAATAACAAAACAAATTGAACTGTCGGATTATCATCATCTTCATATCATCATAGGAATGGTGAAGGACAAAGAAATAGATGCTGTGCTGAAACTATTACCTAAGCATGCTGCTTACTATTTTACCCGTGCACAGATACCGAGGGCACTGGACGCTGACAGCTTACTTGAAAATGCTAAACGTTTAGGGTTGAATGGGAATACTTTTGATAATGTAAATATAGCTTTGCAACATGCCATCAGCCATGCGCATACAAAAGATATGATATTGGTTTGTGGAAGTGTTTTTTTAGTGGGAGAAGTAAGTCTTTAAAATTACAGGGAAGATAGCATCCATAGTTAATGTGTTCACTTCAACATTCGCTATTCCTGGTTCAATATTCGATGCTCAATCAATGTCTTGACAGGCTTAACTAAATTGAAGCCTTCCCAATTTTTCCAAAGCAAGATAAATGGCAGCCAGGTGCATAGATTGCATAAACTGTTTATCTTTTACCAGCTGCACAAATTCATCCAGGGTTACCTGTACCAGTTCAATATCTTCCCCTGCATCTAATTGCTGCTCCTGCACAAGCTCTCCGCCTGTTGCGAGGAACATATGCATCAGGTTGCTGTTAGTAGACGGGTTGGAAGAAGTATCGCCTAGGTATTCAAATTGCGCAAAACGATAGCCGGTTTCTTCCAGTAACTCGCGGGCAATGGCTGCTTCAAAAGAGTCATCCGTTTTATCCACACAACCACCCGGTATTTCAAGGCCTGTTATCCCTAGTGCATGACGGTATTGCCTTTCAAGGATAACATTTCCTTCTTTGGTAATAGCAACGGCTGCTACCCATTCAGGGAAATCATATACATAATAAGGCGTAATGATGGTGCCGTCGGGTTTTTCGCAGGTATCAATGCGAATATTCATCCAGGTTTCACTGAATAATTTTCGGGAAGAGATTGTTTTCCATGTCATATCCCTTGCCATTACCAACCTTTGCTTTCCCTCAGTGAAGTAATATGTGCCGTATGGTGTTTACCATGCCAGGCATACAATCCCAATAAAAACCATAAACTCATTTGTCGCCCGTGTTCCGGATGTACCACTGTTCGCTCCCAGCTTGCATCAGCAATATCTTTAAGCGTAACATACCAACGCTGGTGCAAAGCATGCAAAATGGTTAGTGATAAATTTATCGGAAGATCATTATCCGGAAACAACGCCCACTCTTTTTCATCATAGGGCTTGATGGTAGGGTTATTTTCTGTTAGTCCTAATTTAAACCTTGTATAGGCATTCATATGGCTATCTGCAACATGGTGTACCAATTGCTGAACTGTCCAGCCGCCATCGCGGTAAGGCGTATGCAATTGTGCCGCATCTAAATTTAAAATGGAACGCTCCAGTTCTTCCGGCAAGAATGTTAGAGCCAGCAACCATTTTTCTTTTTGTTCTTTTGAAAATGGTTGTGGCTCATATTTACCAATCGGATAACGCGGATCATGGGTCATACAAGATTTTTAGAAACTCAAAAAAAATAATTATCAAGTGTCTTGGTTGCCTGGATTATTTGTGAGTGGCGAATGGTGAGTTATGAATGACTAATATTTGCATACACCCACCATTCACAACTCACCATTCACATTTTTATGCTTCCCGCAAAGTATGCCCTGTGAGTTTAATAAACACATCTTCCAGGTTTGCCTGTTTCACTTCTTTAGGCCGTTCAAAACCCGTAGCGACCAGTTCATCAATTAATTTATCAGGCGAATTGAGGGCGATGATGTTACCGCTGTCAATGATTGCTACCCTGTCGCACAAAACTTCTGCTTCATCCATATAATGCGTTGTGATAATAACGGTGGTACCCTGGCTCCTGATTTCGCGGATCAGGTCCCACAAATTTCTTCTTGCCTGTGGATCAAGGCCGGTTGTGGGTTCATCTAAAAAAATAATTTTCGGTTGATTGATCAAGGTAGTGGCAATAGAAAAACGTTGTTTCTGCCCACCACTCATTTCCTTGTATTTGGCTTTGGCTTTATCGCGCAGGTTTACTTTATCCAATAATACCATGGGATCAATTTCCTCATTGTATAAGCCCGCAAATAAATTAATCAACTCTACCAGGCTAAGACTTGGATAATACCCTGAAGTCTGCAATTGCACACCAATAATTTTTTTGATTTCATTAGGTGATTTATCCAGATTCCATCCGTCTACCCATACTTCACCACTTGTTTTTTCGCGAAGGGTTTCAATGATCTCCAGCGTAGTGGATTTGCCGGCACCATTAGGACCCAACAGGCCAAATATCTCTCCCTCCAACACATCAAAACTAATACCTTTTACTGCATGGAAATCGCCATACTTTTTGTGTAGTTGCTTTACCTGAATAATTGTTTTGCACATAGTTTACAGTTTATAGACCAACCCGACCTGGCTATTCGAAACCCCCATTCCCAAAGCGGTTTTGCTATTTTGTTGATTGAATAAAGTTACGGCCATTTGCAGGTTTCTTTGCCCCATAAATGTCAGGTACCCGCCGGCTAAAGTTGTTGCGAAACCACCACCCAGTAATGCCCAGCCAACACCCTTATCAGTATTAGAAGAAGACAGCCTGCTGATACCAAAAATAGTAGCAATGGTACCGGCCACACCTACTATCTGTCCGGTAATCTTATTAGATTGATGTCGTTGATATAACTCTATCAACTCATAATTATGTGTCCGGTAAAACAGTTGCTTAAATTGTGAACTACCTTTATAAACAGTGTCATTATATATGATAGTGTTAGGTTTTGGCGCTACTACATAATTCATTCCTTTCGGGTCAATCCGTTGTTGTGCATTGGATGTAATACCCAACAGGCAAAGGCTGATAAGCAATAAAAAAAAACTTTTCATTATTTTATTTTTGTTCCTGTAAATGTTTCTAATTCTTCCATCATTAACCTGCTGCCAATGAATAAAGCCGTACGCTGGTGCAATTCGGTAGGCTGTATGTCCAGTATTCTTTGCTTGCCATTTGTTGCCAATCCGCCGGCTACTTCTACAATAAAGGCAAACGGGTTGGCTTCATATAATAAACGCAATTTCCCTTTGGGCTTATCTGTGGTTGCGGGATACATAAAAATACCGCCCTTAATCAGGTTGCGGTGTACATCGGCTACCATACTGCCGATATAACGCTGGGTATATGGTCCGCCATTCTCTTTGTTTTTTCGCTGGCAGCCATCTATATATTTCCGGATGGATTCATCGTATTGAAAAAAGTTGCCGTGGTTTACAGAATAGAATTTACCACTCTCCGGACATTTAATATTCGGGTGGCTCAAAGAAAACTCACCGATAGACGGGTCAAGTGTAAACCCATTCACACCTCTTCTTGTAGCGTATACAAACATGGTACTCGATCCATATACCACGTACCCTGCTGCTACCTGTTTATTACCCGGTTGCAGAAAATCTTCTTTGGTACAGGGCTTACCCAGTTCACTTATCCTTTTATATACACTGAAAATAGTGCCAATAGAAACATTCACATCAATATTGCCACTTCCATCCAAAGGATCAAAGAGCACTACATATTTACTTTGGTTACTCACTTCATCATCAAACACTACAAAATCATCCATTTCTTCACTGCCAATACCCGCACAACTGATACCGTGTTTTAAAACGCCCATGAATTGGTTATTGGCAAAAATATCAAGCTTTTTTACGTCCTCACCCTGCACGTTAATAGTTCCGGCATCGCCCAAGATATCTACCAAGCCTGCTTTGTTTACTTCTACATTTACGCGTTTGGCAGCAAGGGCTACATCTCGCAATAACCTGCTCAGCTCACCGGTGGCTGTTGGAAACTGTCTTAACTGGGTTAATGTAAACTCGTCTAATGTGAGAATATTCCGGTTCACGTTCATAACAGAATCATTTAGATAAAGTTAGGAACTGACATGTAATCCGGCAGATAAATTTTGAAATGAATTATGTATAAAACACACAGTTACCATTGTTATTTTCGCAAAAAGATCTGGGTAAAATAAATCGTTCCCTGCCTGTCATTCGCAACACCGATGCCGGTAAGGTTATAGTTGCCTTCTATATTTTTTCTGTGTCCCAGGCTATTCAACCATACATCTACCACCGCTTTCGCTGTTAGGCTTCCATAAGCTACATTTTCTGCTGAAGCGGAGCTCCGGCCAATACTTCGTTCAATATTTTGTATACGCTGATCAAACCCGTTATGGCTAAATGCCGTTCTGCCTGTAGCCATATTACTACTATGCTTATAAGCTTGTTTAGAAGCAGCATCCAGCATCTGCAGGGGTTCCTTACCCATAGAACGCCTGTGTGCATTAACATATTTAAGTATCGAATTCTCCATGGAACCAACAGTAACACTATTATCTGTTTCCGTTACTGATGGCTTTGACGAAGGCATATTGGAAGGACTGCAGGATAATAATATGGCAAAAAGGAATAGTCCGGAAATACGTTTAAAAAGAAAAGGTATGGTCATTGTTTGTATTTATACAAATAAAGACAACAATCATACCAACTAACCCGATCAGGTGTGCCCAGCCCCGGGCACACGGGTAGAGCATTTGTATAATTATGTTAGTTTTGCCTAAACAGACATAATTAATCAGCAAGGAATGAAAGTATTCAAATTCGGAGGTGCCAGCGTAAACAATGTAGAAAGGATAAAAAATCTGGCAACTATTGTAAAGCAGTACGAGAAAGGGCCATTAGTGATCATTATCTCAGCCATGGGCAAAACCACCAATGGTCTCGAAAAAGTAGTTGAATCATTTTTTGCAGGCAATAAAGAAGAAGCTTTACAATTATTTGAGGTTGTGAAACAACACCACATCGACACATCCAAATACCTGCTGGTTACCTGTTTTAATGAATGCATGGTGCAGCTCACCGATTTTTTTACAGAAATAGAATGGTTACTGCACGATAAACCCGTTAGGGAATTCGACTATTATTACGACCAGGTAGTTTGTGTGGGTGAATTATTAAGTACCTGTATCATCAGTCATTACCTTAACGAAATGACTATTGCGAATGAATGGCTGGATGTAAGGGATATTATCAGAACCGATAATAATTTCAGGGATGCTTCGATTGATTGGAATATAACTTCAGAAAGAATCCGCATGATGGATGCCGGGAGACGGGTAGCAGATAAAAAAAAATCTCTTACAGGCCAGCATCCCTCGTCTAACATATTCATCACACAGGGGTTCATCGGATCAACGGATGATAATGAAAGTACCACATTGGGCCGGGAGGGAAGTGATTATACCGCTGCCGTGTTTGCGAATTTATTAAATGCAGAAAGTGTTAGTATCTGGAAAGATGTAGAAGGCGTGATGAATGCCGACCCGAAAGCTTTCCCCGATGCACAACTCATATCCGAACTTAGTTTTACCGAAGTAATTGAAATGGCTTATTACGGCGCACAGGTTATCCATCCTAAAACCATCAAACCTTTACAGAATAAGGGGATACCACTATACGTAAAATGTTTTTTAGATCCCTCATTACCAGGAACAGTCATTCATAAAAAAAATAGTAATCACCTCCCCCCTATCATTGTTGTAAAACAAAACCAGGCTTTGATCCATTTGAGCAGCCAGGACTTTTCCTTTGTGGGTGAAGAGCCGATGAGCATGCTATATAAAATATTCGCTAAAATAAAGATCAAGCCTAGTCTTATACAAACAGGCGCCATTAATGTACAGGTTTGTCTCGATTACAGAGCCGATAAAATAGCGCAGTTAGCAGAAGAGGCAGGTGGTATTTTTGATGTACAGGTTGAGAAAGAATTAAACCTGCTTACGATCAGGCATTATAATGATGCTATACTGGAAGAATTAACAAGAGGGAAAAATATCGTACTCACCCAGCAGACAAAAGAAACCGTTCAGATAGTATATTCCTAAACCGGTATTGTAGGCGAGCCGGTTTATAAGGCAACGTATTCTCCTTTTTTATTGATGGATATCAGCGGGATTTTTTTAGTCTGCTCGAAAAAGTCAAAGACTTCTTTCAATCTTCCTGAAAATTTCTGGTATTCGACATCATCTTTGGTTGCCTTTGCCAGGAATGCTTTGCTTTTTTCAACATTATACCGGATAGGAAAAATATGAACGGGTATAAAATCCTGTCCATGTTCATGTGCATAGGAAGCCAGAAAATAAACTTCTTCAATCTGCGCGTCTTGTATAGGTATACATCCCACTGTTACACAACTTCCATGAATATAAATATCAGCACCAGGCTTGGACGAATCACTTAACACCAGATCAGATGCATTGGGGTAATTCAAGCCCAGTGACATATGGTAATTACTGTTGGGTTTAAATACATTGATGTAGTAAAAACCTTCTGGCACCTGGTAATCACCTTCAATCCGCTTAGGTCCGAGCGCCCCGGATAACGCACAGATATTATAGGTCTTAAATAATTTAAAAGCTTCGTTTTTTTGTCCGCGTACCCATACCTCTAACTGGCTATCGTACTTAAAACTCCGCACATACATCTGTTTTATGGGCCAGGTAAGGTGCATTGCCTCAAATTGCTTTTTCAGCGAATCTTCTTTTTGCAGAATGGTATTTGCCAATTTTTGATTCATCCGCTGGTTCCGCGGGGAAGATTGTGCAGTAAGCTGCGTTAAACAACACAAAAACAGAAATACACCAAACCATTGCTTCATATGGTCAAAATTAAGGCTTGCAGCAGTAACACAACAAGTTGAATCGTTAAAATAACGAGCCGGCGTAGGAATAAATTGTGCGGTAATGGTCCATGGACTGTTTGCCTTACAAATTTCCCCTCAGGTCCTGCTCGCGTTCAATGGCTTCGAACAGGGCTTTGAAATTTCCTTTACCGAAGCTTTTAGCACCTTTTCGCTGGATGATTTCAAAAAAAAGTGTGGGGCGGTCCTCTATGGGTTTCGTGAATATCTGGAGCAGATACCCTTCTTCATCACGGTCTACCAGGATGCCCAACTCTTTAAGAGGGGCAAGATCCTCATCAATATGCCCTACCCTTTCAATTAACTCATCATAATAAGAAGTCGGCACTTTTAAAAATTCAATCCCCCTGCTTTGCAGGTCGGTAACTGTTTGTACAATATTTTCTGTAGCGAGCGCCACATGCTGGCAGCCCTCGCCATCATAATAATCCAGGTATTCCTCTATTTGCGATTTCTTTTTTCCTTCCGCCGGCTCATTGATAGGGAATTTTACAAAACCATTCCCATTACTCATCACCTTACTCATCAAGGCAGAATATTCCGTAGAAATATCAGTATCATCAAAAGTGAGAATATTCCGAAAACCCATTACTTCTTCATAAAATCTTACCCAGGGGTTCATCTGGTTCCATCCTACATTGCCTACACAGTGGTCAACATATAACAACCCGGTTTGTACCGGATTATATAAGCTATCCCATTTTCTGTACCCCGGCATAAATACGCCTGTATAACTTTTTCTTTCTATGAAAAGATGAACCGTTTCCCCATAGGTATGGATACCGCTTATCACCACTTCCCCTGACTCATCTTTCAGGGTAACCGGTTCCATATAGCTCTTACCACCCCTTGTTGTGGTTTGTTCCCATGCATCAAAAGCATCTTCTACTTTTAATGCCAATATTTTTACGCCGTCACCATGTTTGTAAATATGATCGGCCACTTCATTCTGGCTCCGCAGTGGAGTGGTAAATACAAAAGTGAGTTTGTTCTGACGAACTGCATAGCTGGCCCTGTCTTTAACGCCGGTTTCCGGGCCAGCGTAAGCCAGGCTCTGAAAACCAAATGCGGTCTTATAAAAATGGGCGGCCTGTTTTGCATTGCCCACATAAAACTCTACATAATCTGTTCCCTGCAAAGGAAGAAAATCTGCACGCTCATTACGCACAATGTTATTTTGTGTAACTGTTCCCATAAAATAATTTAAGTAGGTGATGACTGGATATGCTTCCGGCTTTCAGGAGGTAGCATTTCGCGTTAAGCGATAGGGCATCAGCCGCAGGCACCCATAGCCAGGGCTTCCATCAGCGAACAATAGCAGAAACGTTTATCGCTGAAAATTTTATGAGGGTAGTCGGGGGTCATCGTTACAAAGCTAAACAAATACCTGAACACTTAGAATCCACCCTTAAGAAGTTTGCACTGAGCAGAAAAATCCTAAAATACTCGCAACTCACTACTCCCAACTCCAAACTCCTGACTATCTTAGCCCCCATATTAACAACTTTATGAAAGTAGGTATACTTGGAGGCGGACAACTAGGCAGGATGTTATTACAGGCAGCCGCAAATTATGTGGTGGAAACCTATGTGTTGGAAAATGATGAGAACTGCCCCGCAGCGCATCTCTGTCATCATTTTACCAGGGGCGATATTACTGATTTTGATACTGTGTATAATTTTGGAAAATGCCTGGATGCCCTAACTATTGAAATAGAATCGGTAAACGTAGATGCCCTGGAGAAATTAGAAGCCGAGGGCGTAAAAATATACCCCAAACCTTCTGCTATCCGTATTATAAAAAACAAGGTTACACAGAAAGAATTTTACAATACCCATCAAATACCTACTTCAGCTTTTATAATAACTGAAACCCGTGTTGATCTGGAGAAACAAATTCATTTTCTTCCGGCCGTACACAAACTTGGACTGGGAGGCTATGACGGGAAAGGTGTGCAGATATTAAACAATGCCGATGATATTTCAAAAGGGTTTGATGCACCGGCTATTTTGGAAAAGAAAGTGCAAATAAAAAAAGAAATCGCCATCATTGTTGCGATGAATGATGCAGGTGAAACGGTTCTCTACCCACCCGCTGAAATGATCTTCGACCCCGTGCTGAATTTACTGGACTACCAGATTAGTCCGGCCATCCTTGCTGAAAAAACAACCTGGAAAATTGAAGCTTTCGCAATACGGGTTGTGAAAGAGTTAAAAAGTGCCGGTCTTTTCGCCGTTGAATTATTTATTGATGCGGATGATGAAGTACTGGTTAATGAAACAGCCCCACGCGTTCATAACAGCGGTCACCATACTATTGAAGCAAACTATTCCAGCCAGTTTGATATGTTATGGCGTATCATCCTCGGTTACCCTTTGGGAAATACCCACCCAATCCTCCCATCAGCCATTGTGAATATTATCGGAGCCGAAGGCCATACCGGCAAAGCAAAATATGAAGGGCTTACTGAAGTATTGAAAATGGACAATGTATTTGTGCACCTTTATGGTAAAAAAGACACCAAGCCGGGGAGAAAAATGGGACATGTAACCATTATCAGTAACGACTACCAGGACCTCACGTACAAAGCACACAGGATTAAACACATTCTAAAAGTAACCACTTAGCCAAACTTGGTTTTACGCACATTCAGTGGTTTTAAATAACCAATACCAATAAGGCTTTTCGTTTGCAAAGCCGGCGATGTATTGGTAGCCCCAAACAAACGGATATCATCGTCATAGATCATATCGAGACTATACATTGCAGAAAAATTTTTATTGATCTTGAATGAAAACTGGTTAGTCATGTACAGATCAATATTCCATGGATTACTTTGGTAATTGGAAAATAAATCAGCCCTCCCTTTATACGTAATATTCTTAGCGATGTTATTGTTATAGTTTACTGTAACAAAAGCACCGATCTGGTTAATACCATGCTGGCCTGCCGGTATCCCGTACACACCTTTTTGTGCCAGCGTGTTATTGGTAATCAACGTTGACCGGGAAGTAAGGGGCGATATAAATACAGATAATTTATCGGTAGGCTTATAATCAAATCCTGCAGATAAAATAATATACGCCGGTGACAAAAAAGAAGAGGATAGATCACCAACATTATTAGAATACGTATATCCATCAAAAAACTGGGAACGGAAATTAAACAGGGTAGACAAATACCATTTACCCAGTGTATCCATTTTATACCCGTACTTGCTCAGGTAATCAAAACGATCATCATTTTTGCGGCCGCCTAAACTGGTTGACTGAACATAGCCAAGGTTTACATCAATATTATTATCCCAACTATGGCGGTCTTTTTTGTAGAAGAAGAAATAATTGAAATATGTGTTTACCGTTAACGAAAAATTATCTCCCCCCGCCGCCCAATTACTCAGAGAACCCTGGGCAAGGTTAAAACTTAATAAACCACCTCTTTTCCAATTCCACCGGCTGGTATCTGACTCTTTTTTTATGGTTCGGGAAGTTTCATTTCTCAGCTTGTTTACTACAATATCCTGCGCTGAACCCAACTGAAAACACATCAATACCATGATAAAGACACCCATTTTCCTCATGCCTACCTGAATTTAGCCGCAAAATTAGTAGTTACCGATAACTTTTGCGAAACTAGTGCTGACAATCTGACATTAACCGATTGATTTTTGTATTTTTGCACCCTAAATTTTGGAAAGAATGGGAATGCCCGAGTTAGCAGGTAAAATTCATGATGAAAGTAGGCAGGGTGAAGCTGTTGCCGCTTTTAAACATGATCCCACTACATATAAAAAACTTTTTTATATAGAAAGTTATGGCTGTGCGATGAATTTTGCCGATACAGAAGTGGTAGCCTCTATCCTGAACACAGAAGGCTTTGGTGCTACCCGTAATGTGGAAGAAGCTGACCTCATTTTTTTGAATACCTGCTCCATCCGCGAAAAAGCAGAGATGACTGTAAGAAAACGCCTTACCGAATTCAAGCTCTTGAAAAAGAAAAAAACAGGAATGCTTATCGGTATGCTGGGATGTATGGCAGAACGACTGAAATCGAAATTACTGGAAGAAGAAAAACTCGTGGACATGGTTGTAGGTCCCGATGCCTACCGCAGCCTGCCCGCGTTAATAAAAGAAGCAGAAACAGGACAGAAGGCGGTGAATGTATTATTGAGTCGTGAAGAGACTTACGGGGATATTGCCCCGATACGTTTGGATAGCAATGGCGTTTGCGCTTTTGTATCCATCATGCGCGGCTGCAATAACATGTGCAGCTTCTGCGTGGTACCTTTTACCCGTGGCAGGGAACGTAGTCGCGATGCCCATTCCATTATTTCGGAAGTAATAGAATTGTTCAACACGGGTTATAGGGAAGTGACTTTATTAGGACAAAACGTAGACAGTTATTACTGGATAGATGAACAGAAAGATGAAACGGTAACATTCGCCAAATTATTAGAAAAAGTAGCAATGGTTAACCCATTGCTCAGGGTGCGCTTCAGTACCTCGCATCCGAAAGACATTACGGATGAAGTATTGTTTACAATCGCGCGGCATGAGAATATCTGCAACTATATACATCTTCCTGTACAAAGCGGAAGCACCAGGATACTGCAATTAATGAACCGGACCTATACCCGGGAATGGTATATTGGTAAAGTAAACCGCATCCGCGAAATATTACCTGATTGTGGTTTAAGTACAGATATGATCACAGGTTTTTGTACCGAAACGGAAGAAGACCATCAGGATTCTTATTCGTTGATGGAGTATTGCAAATACGATCTGGCATACATGTATTATTATAGCGAAAGGCCCGGCACCCTGGCAGAAAAAAGATATGAGGATGATATACCGGAAGAAGTGAAAAAAAGAAGGCTGCAGGAGATCATAGCCCTCCACCGGATTCATTCGTTGGAAAGTATGCAGCGCGATGTACATAAAACGTTTAAAGTATTGATTGAAGCCAATTCAAAAAAAAGCGAAACTGATTGGCACGGAAGAACAGATCATAATAAAGTAGTCATATTTCCTAAAGGCGATTATCAACTGCAAAAAGGAGATTATGTACAGGTTAAGATCAATAGATGCACGGCAGGAACATTGCTGGGAGAGATTGTAGGTAATCAAACAGCATAGATAATAACTAACAAGTAACTTATTTCTTTATATGAAAGTAGCAGTAAAGTATTTGATTTTAATTGTGGCTTTTATTGCTGCATTCGCTTCTTTTTCTGATAAAAATAATGCCGGCATAACGGCAGCTGGGGCATTTATTGCATATGCATTAATTGAAATATATGATTTGAAATTGATTAATGAAAAAGAAGAATGAATGTATTTACATCTGCCTTTCTTGGTCGCCGGCCAACAAAATAGAAGCATCCCGTTATGGGCAAAGCTGTATGGGTACAGAAATTTTAATTGGTAATTGCTCATTATTACTAACTATTAATTAAACCAATGGATTTACAAAGTATAAAAAACCGTTTTGGCATCATAGGTAGCGCACCTGCGCTTAACCATGCATTGAACACTGCGGTGCAGGTAGCCGCCACAGACCTTACTGTGTTGATTGTTGGGGAAAGTGGTGTGGGTAAAGAAGTGTTTTCTCAGATCATACACGCACTCTCCTCACGTAAGCACAATCCTTTTATTGCCGTTAACTGCGGAGCTATTCCTGAGGGAACCATTGATTCGGAATTATTCGGC
>JANXUL010000063.1 GCA_025356235.1 Bacteroidota bacterium | reverse complement strand
GATGCATTTGTTGGTGCACTATTATACCAGTTAAGCGATAAATCCCTCACAGCTATTAACTCACTTTCATTAATAGAATGGGAAAAAATTGTAACCAACGCCAATAAAGCCGGTGCCCGTACCTGCGAATACCTGGGAGCGATGGAGGCATTTAAGCATTTGAATAACCAGATCTTTCAGTAGGGAGTGTGAGTAGTGAATTGTGAGTGGGGAGTAGACAATGAAAAATAAGAAATAACTTCACCAGTTTATTCACAACTCACAACTCACCCTTCCATAAATAAAAAAATAACGTGTACGACTTTTCTTTACATAACCGGATCAATAAATACTGCGAGCAACATAAGCTCGACATTGGCAAAGCAGATCAATTGTTCTATACCCGTTTTATCGCCAATACATCCTCTATTCATGATTTGTATATGGAACTGTATGGACAGCACCCCAACTGCGAAAAGGGTTTTGATGAATTAATTCAGACTATTATAAAAGCACATACCGAAAGATCCTCATCACAAAAAAAAGAGGATGCCATCAAAGAAAAAAAAGGCCACTGGTTCCTGAGTAATGAAATCACCGGGATGAGTTTGTATGTTGACAGGTTTTGTGGGGGATTAAATAAGCTGGCAGGCAAATTGGATTATTTTACCAAACTAGGCATTAACTTTTTACACCTGATGCCTGTATTTGAAAGTCCTGCCGGAGAAAGTGATGGTGGCTATGCGGTATCTGATTTTAGAAAAGTAGATGAACGTTTTGGTTCGTTAAACGACCTGCAGTTATTACAGCAAAAAATGCAGGCCGAAAAAATGTACCTGATGGTTGACATTGTACTGAATCATACTTCTCAACGGCATGAATGGGCAGAAAAAGCAAAAAAAGGGGATCCGGTTTACCAGGATTATTTTTATATGTATGATAACCGGGTACTGCCTGATAAGTTTGACCAGGCCATGCCGGATATTTTCCCCGAAAATTCTCCCGGTAATTTTACCTATGTAAAAGAATGTGAAAAATGGGTAATGACTGTTTTTCATAACTATCAATGGGACCTGAACTATACCAACCCGGCTGTATTTAATGCCATGCTTGACACTATTTTTTTCTATGCCAACCTCGGCGTGGATATTTTGCGGATAGATGCACCGGCTTTTACCTGGAAGCAATTAGGCACCACCTGTCAGAATTTACCGCAGGCACATACGCTGTTACGTTTGATTAAACAGTGTGTTCAGGCAGCTGCACCGGGAATGGCATTATTGGGTGAAGCCATCGTGGCACCCAAAGAGATTATGAAATATTTTGGTACAGATCAGTATACTGGAAGAGAATGCGACTTTGCTTACAATGCAACCCAGATGGCACTTCAGTGGGATGCTTTGGCAACAGGCGATACAAGGGTAATGCTGGCAGCACAACAGGACCTCTTACAAAAACCATTCGGAACATCCTGGATAACCTACACACGTTGCCATGATGATATAGGTTTGGGATATGATGACAGTATGATTTCCGCAGCAGGTTTTAATGCGTATGAGCACCGAAAATTTTTAAAAAATTATTACGCAGGTAACCACCCGGGATCACCGGCAACAGGTGCTTTATTTTCAGTAAACCCTAAAACACAGGATGCAAGAATCAGTGGTACACTCGCATCTTTATGCGGGTTAGAGAAAGCCATAGAAAATAAGGATGCGGATGAAATAGACATATCCATCCGGAAAATTTTACTCATGCAGGCACAGAGTTTTTTTATAGGGGGTATACCCATGTTGTTTTATGGCGACGAAGCAGGCCATACCAATGATTACAGCTATCTGAATGACCCGGCAAAAAATTATGACAACCGCTGGATGCACCGCCCCATAATTGATTGGAAAAAAAACGAAAAGATTAACGAGAAAAATACGGTTGAAGAAAAAATATTTTCTGCTACCCAACGACTGATCAGCTTACGCAAAAAATTACCGGTGGTTGCAGATCTTAAAAACCTCACCTGGTTATCCCCCCATAATATTCATGTCACCGGTTTTTTGCGTGAATATAATAATGAGAAGCTGTATTGTTTATTCAACTTCAGTAATAAGGCATCCTATATTACCTGGTATGCTTTTAAAGAACACGGTAAAATACCTAAAGAATTATACGAGTACTGGAGTGAAAAAAAATATAGGGTAGGCCCTGACCACGAATATTTTGTGATGGAGCCGTATTCATTTTGTTTGCTGGAAGCGGGTGGTTAGGAGGATTGTAAAGGGTATCAGATTTTATGTAGATAAGAAATCTTCTTTAGCAGTTCCGGCAAGCGATATTGAATGGTATCTCATACAATAAAATGATTGACGCCAAAATATTCATGAATAATAAAATTCTTGAAGTCTTTAATAATACGCCACTCAACTTGGGGATGCGTTTGCTTATATGTGTCTGGAATTTGTGCAACGGCTTCGCCAATAATTTCAAAATTTCTTTCTACAGCATACCTGGTTTTTAAGTCAGTTGCGTAGTTCTCAAATGTGTAGCCTTTTGTAAATTCCAATATGTTGCCAATTGCTGTCTTAATGTCTTGTAATAAAAGTGTGATATCTCTTTCAGACATGGATAAGGTGTTTTTCAACAAAAGGTAAATAATGCGCTTTTATGCCTTCCCGGGATATCAGGTCTATTTTATGGAGAAAAATATCTTCCAGCTCATGTGCAAGTCTTATATAATCGAACCCATCAATCCTCCCATTAAAATCAACCAATATATCAATATCGCTTTGCGCATTGTAGTCATCACGGGCATAAGATCCAAATAAGCCCAGTTATGAAATGGGATACCGTTTTTCCAATTCTGGCTTTTGGGCTTTCAGGATAGCTAATATTTGATTGGTGTTGTACATTAGGATAAAGGCACAAAAAAGCTGCCTTTCTGCGTAGATATGACACTGAAAAACTGAATTACATATTCAACTTCTAAAGTAAAAATGTACACTACGCTGTATTTAAACCACTCCTCCTTTTTTCATAAACGCCTGTAATGCGGCATGATAAACGGATTTACCTTTCGGTAATTTGGCAGCATACGCCAGCCTCGCTTCGGGATCAAGGATAATGGTCCGGGCATAATTAACCGCCTGCTTAAAGAGGCTCCGGCTTTCTTTTTGCTTCTGGGTAGGTACAATCCCCGACATATCAGGATACCTGGATACAACCGTCTTATCGTTGTATGTTTTAAATACCAACTGTTTACCAATGGATCCACGCAAGCCTTGCATGAGTGAATTTTTAGAAAGTCTGGCCATATATCAGGTTTATTAATTTGCTTTAACCAATAGCAGGTATTTTCATTCTGTTTACTAACCTGTTGTTACCTCCATACATGCCGCATGGCACCGCCATATAAAAGGCATAGTTCCTTCGTTCATCCTTCGTTCTTTCTTTATGTGTGAAGCAGGGTATAGTATGTTTTGTGGTAATCCCCGGGGGAGGGCGATGTATAATGGCGGGGGATACATACAAGATACTGTATTCCTATTATATTTTCCCGTGGGGGTAGATTTCTGTTAAGCATTTTTATGGAGAACCGCCTCCCTTCCCTGTTGATTTTTTTTAAAATGGCTCTGCTACTTTATGGCAGTTGTGCTTCGGATTAGCATTTTCACTACTTCAAGAACTGAAAAATATCTTTTTACATAGGATGAGGTATAATAAGCTCGAATCAATTCCCAACTGACATCTTGATTTACCTTTTTAATGATTATACCGTTGCCGCTGCCAAGCAACACCTAGCCAATTGCGTAGAACTTGCCCTTACCGGGCAGGTTTTTCAATTTAATTCAGTAATTAATCCTGTTTATAAATGGGTTAAAACAATAGAAGAAAATAAAAAAATTATGAACGCATATTAAAGGAAAAGGATGAAAAGATTGCTCTTTTAGAAAAATTGTTGAATAAATAGAACCCACACATTCCCTTAGTGAGGCTATCAAAAATAGACTATCGGGCCTGTAGAATCAGAAAGCCCTTAATAATATCCGCAACACAGAAATATTATACTTTATTCTTCGCATTTTAGTACCTTCGAAGCTGGTTGATTTAAAACAGGTTTAAATTATTCTGTTGCATATTTTTAATTATTCCCTTGTGCGAAGGTTGATATTGCAATACGTCAAACACTTGATATACTTGCCATACTTTAACTCAAATTTTCTCTTGAATCCCTGCAAAAAATAAAGGTTATTAGGTAATTTTCTAATAAAGAGATTATATTTAATAAAGCTTAGTGTTCCCCTCCTCAACATTTTATGTTTTGACCTGAGCGAAGTTGTGTGTTTGCAGTATTGTGCAGGCAATAAAAAGCCGAGTTGCCCCGGCTTAAATGTTTACACAACGGAATAATCCTTATTGTGATTTGCTTTCAAGACATAAATATAACAATAAAGCCAGAATCAATATAATATGAGGAAAAATATTTTAGGTCTCGATTTAGGCACCAACAGCATTGGTTGGGCCGTCATCCAACATGATTTTGAAAATAAACAAGGAAACATACTTGGTATAGGCAGCCGCATTATTCCAATGAGCCAGGATATTATTGGAAAGTTTGCAGAAGGCAGTAAAATTTCACAAACAGCGGAAAGAACTGGATACAGAAGTGTACGCCGTTTGCGTGAACGCCATTTGCTCAGAAGGGAACGCCTACATAGAGTTTTAAATATACTGGGTTTTTTACCAGCGCATTATGCGGCACAAATTGATTTTGATAAACACCTCGGAAAATTTAAATCAGAATTAGAACCAAAATTAGTTTATAACAATAAAGAATTTATATTTAAAAAGTCTTTTCAAGAAATGTTGTTCGACTTCTCCAAACATCAACCGGATATGGTTTCGGACGGGAAAAAAATTCCATATGATTGGACAATATATTATTTACGCAACAAAGCATTAACACAGAAAATAGAAAAAGAAGAACTGGCTTGGATTCTATTAAATTTTAATCAAAAGCGTGGCTATTACCAGCTAAGAGGTGAGGAAGAGGAAGAAACACCAAATAGGCTTGTTGAATTTCATTCTTTAAAAATAGTAGAAGTACAAGAAGATGAGCCGCAGAAAGGGAAAACAGATGTTTGGTATTCTTTAATTTTAGAAAATAAATGGGTTTATAGAAGATCAAGTAAAATTCCATTGTTTGATTGGAAAAATAAAATAAAGGATTTCATTGTTACAACCGAATTGAATGATGAGGGCTCTATTAAAAAGGATAAAGAAGGTAATGAAAAAAGAAGCTTTCGGGCACCAAGTGAAGACGACTGGACTTTGGTAAAAAAGAAAACAGAGCAAGAAATTGGTCAGTCTGATAAAACAGTAGGAAGTTATATCTATGAAACTTTATTACAAAAGCCGAAACAAAAAATCAACGGAAAGTTAGTCCGTACCATTGAGCGGAAATTTTACAAAGAAGAACTGAGAGCTATTTTGGAATGCCAAATCCATAAGCATCCTGAGCTGAAAAATGACGATTTATATAGTGATTGCGTCAGAGAACTTTATAAAAACAATGATGCGCATCAAATTACATTAAACAAAAAGAGTTTTACACATCTCTTCTTAGAAGACATTATTTTTTATCAGCGCCCATTAAGAAGTCAAAAATCGGATATCGGCGATTGTACATTAGAGTATAGAAAATATAAAATTGATGGCATTGAAAGAATCCAGTATTTGAAAACTATTCCCAAATCTCACCCACTTTACCAGGAATTCAGGTTGTGGCAATGGATGTATAATTTAAATATCTCTAAAAAAGATGACGATACAAATGTTACACATGATTTCTTAAATACTAT
>JANXUL010000059.1 GCA_025356235.1 Bacteroidota bacterium | reverse complement strand
CATCTGTTGTTGACCATGTCCTGGTTAATGTATAATTGTTTGCACAATTACCATTAGTTCTTGTTTCAGTAAATGTTGGAACTGAAGTGGTACAATTATCAGTAGCTGTTACGGTAGCTGCCGCTGGTACTGCATCACACTCTACTGTTGCATCAGCCGGAACACCCACTAATACAGGGAATTGAGTATCGGTAACCTTTACAGTAAAGGTGTTCAGAGTTGTATTACCACAGGCATCTTTTGCTGTAACCGTAACAACTGTTTTGCCGATAGCAAACACCGTTCCCGGGTTTTGACTGTAGGTGATCGTTGGCGTACTGCAGTTATCTGTTGCTGTTGCAGCAAATGTTACTGTTGCACCACATACATTATTGTCATTGGATACACTAATATCAGCAGGTACGGTTAATACCGGTGCTTTGGTATCCTGAACCGTTATTACCTGGGTAGCCGTTGTGGTGTTACCTGATGCATCCGTTGTTGACCATGTCCTGGTTAATGTATAATTGTTTGCACAATTACCATTAGTTCTTGTTTCAGTAAATGTTGGAACTGAAGTGGTACAATTATCAGTAGCTGTTACGGTAGCTGCCGCAGGTACTGCATCACATTCTACTATTGCATCAGCCGGAACACCCACTAATACAGGGAACTGAGTATCGGTAACCGTTACGGTAAAGGTACAGGATGAACTTCCTACCGCATTGGCGGCTGTTGCTGTTACTGTTTTGCTGCCTACAGAGAAGAAACTTCCCGATGCAACAGAATAGGTAATAGTTGATGCAGGGATTCCCGTTGTTTCTGTTGCCGCAAAGGACACATTAGCGCCGCACTGTCCTGCTGTTGCGCCCACCGTAATATTAATAGGACAATTTATAACCGGTGGCAGACCCTTCACCGTTACAGTAAAAGAGCAATCAGCAAAATTACCGGAACCATCTGTTGCATGGTAAGTGACAGTTGTAGTGCCTATCGGGAAGATTGAACCGCTGGCAATGCCTCCTGTCATTACAACTGAAGCTACTGAACAATTATCTGTTGCTATAGGCGCATCATAGGTAACAACTGCACCTGCTGCACTGGTAGCAAACACTTCCATAATGGCTGGGCAGTTGATCACAGGTTTAATCGCATCCACTACTGTTACCTGCGCATTGGCTGAAGTTGAGTTTCCACTCGCATCTGTTACTGTTAATACTACCGTGCCAGGACCGCCAACATTGTTTTCAATGATTGCTTTAAAGGATATCGCTCCCCTATCTCTATCATCACAATTAGCCAAGGCAAGTACAATTTCATTGGTACCTACAACAAACAAACTTCCTGCACTGGCGTTTGTGGTATTATCGAAAGAGTGGTAACCAACACCACCATTTACATTGGCACCGGTTGAATTTAAAATAACCCTGTCAGGATTTAAACCGTTGAAAGTATTACCATCACTATTCATATTACCCTGGAAAGCAACAGCTACACCGTTAATAAAGATCTGGACCCCATTATCCATTGCAGCCAGTAAAGTTGCTTTGATACCAGATAATGAACTCAGGTTAAATGTTTTTCTAAAGAACCGAACGCCATTGAGCCCATATATTCCCTGTGTACCGGGAATGGGCGTAACGGAATAAGCATTGATAGTAGGAACAATACTATATGACACTAAGGAAGGCAAGGGGGAAGAAACGCCGTTCCAGATACCTGATGTACAGTAATTACCTGTAGAATAAGTAGTGGTACTTTCTGCCCATGTATTATCTGAAATAATAGTTTGCGTATTGGTTGTTACGGCGGCTGTTTTATCCACACAGGTAAAGCTGCTCGGAGAAACCGTCATAGTAGCAATTCCACAATTATCGCTGCTACCATTATTAACCTGGGCTGCTGTTACATTTGCCTGGCCATTGTTATCCAGGTAAACAGTTACATTTTGTGTAAGCACATTGGGAACCTGGTTATCCACCACCGTAACGATGGCAGTCGCTGTACTTACATTACCCTGGTTATCTGTAATGGTTAATGTTACAGTGTTAGCCCCAAGATTGCTGCAATTAAAGCTGGTTTTCGAAACAACCTTATTTGCAATGCCACAATTATCAGAGGATCCGTTATCCACTTGTACTGCAGTAATGGTAGCAATGCCACTAGCATCCAGATTTACAGTAATGTCTTTCGCGATAGTTATAGGATTCGTTTTATCCAGGCCTGGTTGACAGAAACAATTAATTACATAATTCTGGCTGGTACCAATTCCCTGTCCGGTACCGGCAAGTAATGGAATACCATGGCTGTCTACTCCTCCAATTAACCTTCCGCCACTTGTCTGGCTCATTGAAAAATGCATACTTCCTTCAATAGCATCCGGGCAACCATCATTATCACTGTCTGTATCCAGATAATCCGGAATACCATCTCCATCTGTATCGCCACAACTCATGAAGTCGGCGCCAAAGGCAAAATTGCAATAGTTTTCTGCGGTCTCATAATTAAAGTTAATACTGCTAAATGTTCCCATCAGCCGTATAATTGCATACCCTTCTTCACCGGTAATTTTGGTGGATGAATTTTGAGTGACACTTTGTGACCAAACCACCTCTATCGGCGCGCTAAATGAAATAGGCACTTTTAAACCACCCTGGCCTATGGAAGCAAATACCAATACAGGGTTGGTCATGGGGCTTGCAAAACTGATCGTATTATTGGTTACCGCGGTATTCTTAATGCAGGTTGTATTAGGCACACCATACGATACCGGGAAATTATTGTTCCCAAACATACTGGGAGTAGTACTTACAGGTGACGACGATGTATAGGTATAGGAAATTCCATTAATGGTTCCCGTTGCTGTATTGCCACTCACGGCCGGTACATTTGACCAAAAGAAATTTGATTTGTTACATTCTAAAACGTTTGGAATTCCATCATTATCCGCATCCTCATCGCATGCATCAGGAATACCATCTCCATCGGAATCCAATGTGTTAACAGTTACTGCAACGGTTGCATCATTCTTACAACCATTTGCACCGGTTCCTTTTACAGAATAGGTTCCTGCAGCCGCGCCTATAACATTGCTTATAGATGGGTTTTGTTCATCTGAGGTGAAACCATTTGGCCCAGTCCAAACATAAGATACCCCCCCATTCGCACTAAGATTTAATGTGAAACCCTTGCAAACCGGGCTATTACTGGTGGCGGAAATAATTGGGAGTGCATTAACGGTAAGTGTAGCTGTTGTTACCGCACACGCTGAGCTATACGTAATGGTTGTAGTTCCAGCACTTAGTCCATTCACCACACCTGTAGTAGCATTGATGGTAGCTACGGCAGTATTACTGCTCGACCAGCTGCCGCCGGAAATACTTTGTGATAAAGTTGTACCTGTACCTGCACAAATGGATGTGTTGCCTGTAATAGGGCCGGTAACAAAAGGAGCACAAGTGCCGGTATTGGTAGAACCCGATGTTACCCAATTGGAGTTGGCACCATTAAGTGAAAAATTATTTAATGTACCATTTCTATTATTACCACTCAGGTCATTCAATGTTGTAACGGTTGCATTATTACCGCCAGCAATCCCCTGATTAAAATTGTAATAACTTTCTAACTTATTTTGACCAGTTGGATTGAATAATTCACAATTTTTATTATTATTAATTTCTTCCACACAGAGCGCACGACTCCAAATACGCACTTCATCCATAGTCATTGTGGCATACCTGTTAAAGGGATCGTTATTGGTTACATAACGGGTGGCATACCGTACATCTTTTCCGATATGGATCACTGAAGCAGGATTGGATAAGATTGTACTGGAAATACCTGCCCCTGTACTCATTAAAACACCATCAACATAAAACTTTGTACTGGCAGCACTGGCTACACCCGCATAATGATGCCATGAGCCGGCAATAATATTAATAGTTGCACTTCGTAAAGTGCTTCCCCCATCATTCACAAAAAAGGTCATGGTTCCATTGGTATTAGGATGCATCAACCACACTTCGGTAGTGGGTGTGTTGCTGGTAGCCTGACCCATTACAGAACCAAATGGCAGATTCGCATTGGGAGCATACATCCAAAACTCTACAGTAATCTCTTTTTGATATGCTGTGAATGGGGTATTGATACCCACATAATTCAACCTGCTATTATCACCTACTGCCAGACTCGGATCAAACTTCAGGGCATTGGCTGATTGGGCTTGTGCATTGCCTGTAAATAGGGCAATCATCAATACTAAAAAAACGGTAATTGTAGAGATCTTTTTCATTGAGTTTTGTTTAGCAGGTTTGATGGATGAAATGTTAGTTAGCATTTAACTTATTTTTTTATCAGGGAACTGTTTGGAACCATGTTAGCTTTAATGCATACTGTGTATACAAATCAACTAGCAACAAGGGTTTGTCGGTTTGGATATCGGATTTTGGATCAGAATGGTCCTTCTACAAACACATAAGCCAATAACTACGTGGAGTTTCTTTATTTCGATTTGCCAAACTATAAAGCCATCGATCAATTTAAAAATTCGGAGAATTAAATGTTGTGAATAACATGATTTTCGGTGCGAATAGCATAAAACTCAGAATCTGCCTGATACAGGATTATAGATCAAACAATAGAAAAAGACAGGTTGCCCCTTTGATAACAGGAATACACCAGGACAGTCATTTTACCAGGGAATTATTTCAATCAGATACAAAATCAGGTTATCTAAATAAAAATTTACTGCAGACCATTGAAATAGTTATTTTAGTTACCTGCTTATGCGAGTGATCCCAATCATATTGCTGGTATTTATTTTGCCCTATACCTGTGTTGCACAGTTACAACAGCCCGTGTACATAGGTAATGCTTCCTGGATAAAAGCAGCCACCAGAGGTGAACCCAGGATCCTACCCGTTACCCACCACAAAATGTGGATGAACAAGACCGTTTACCCCAATGAAGCCAGCACTTTTAAGAGCCGGAAAATTGATCCACAAACAAAAATACTGAGAACAGCACCCACAGTTCCCGTAACTGGATCAGTCATTTATAAAATCATCCCATTACCCGTTCCGGAAATATCTGAAGCTGCCCCGCTGCTTACCAGGGACAATGCAGACTTCAATGTAAACTACACCGATAAACAACATGGTTTTGCCGGCACAGACAGCAAAGATTTTGCTGAAGACGATGCCCATAATATCTGGATTGCCTCTGAAACGGGACTGATCAAATATGATGGATACCACTATTACCAGTATGCACCTACAAGCCAATTCCCCGCAGCTGAAATCAATTCACTAGTATTTGATGCACAGAAAAGATTATGGATAGCCACTTCAAACGGATTGTATTATATGCAGCGTGATTCTCTTTATACTGTATCAAGCACAGATGCCGATTTTTCCAATATATATTGTTTCAAAGTACAGGAGGATAAACAACAGCGTATCTGGGTATCCACAAAGCAAAATGGCGCGATCTGTATTACCAAAAACAGGACACAGATATATGATACGAGGTGCGGACTGCCGAATAATTATGCGTTTAACACTTTCATCGATAAGCATAATAATATCTATATCGCTTTATGGAACAGCGGAATAGTTATCATAGAAGCTGATAAAATGCGTAACCTGTTTGCTAGTATGCCCGGCCCAACAACCGGCATTTCGATGATCCGCTCATTTACTGAGGACGAAAAAGGTGTATGGATGGGTACCTATACAAACGGTTTACTATGCATGCAACCCAACGATACGATCCAGTACACCATTAACGGCAAATACACAGACAGGATCTTTGATATTAAAAAAGCACCACAAGGATTATGGCTATCCATTTATGGTTGGGGCGTAACCTATTTTAGTGATACCCATATTTTTTCTGTCGGGGGATCAAACGGCCTGGTAAGTCGAAATGCGTATTACATGCTGAAAGACAGTTTTGATAATCTCTGGATCGCAGACCTCGCCGGAGGTTTTTCAAGGCTGAATGAAAACCTGTTCTACCAGCTTCCATTTCCGAATAAATCGACCTTCAATATTGAAAAAAGTATCAGGGATGATAAAAAGGGTACCTGGGTTTTTACAGGCGGATCAGGCCTTTGGTATCTGCATGACAGCACCGCTACACAATATATGAATAAACTGGCGAACGGGGTTGCCGGTATTTACTATCCGAAGGAAGGCATACTAAACAAAGACGGTTCCATTTGGATGGTGGGTTATGATGGAGAAGGCATCATGTATGGAAAAGGCCAGGATTTTGTGTGTTATAAATACACCGATTTTAAAGAACATGCCATCATTCTTTTCATGCAGGAAGATGGCAATAAAAAACTCTGGTTCAGCACAATGAACTATGGGGTGATTAGTTACGATAATAAAGTATTCAGGCATTACACAGATACTTCCGGCTTACTGAATATGTTTCCGCAAAAACTATTCCTTGATATAGAAAATAAGGTTTGTTGTTCATTTAAAAATGGCTTTCAACGTTTTAGTGGAAATACCATCCAAAACCTGTTTATCGGAAACAGCCTATTTACCAGACAGGTTAACTATTTATTTGTAAAGGATGCTGAAACCAGTTTTATGGCCGTAAACAATCATGGTTTATACGTGATCCATAAAAATAAAGTATATCAATTAACCACCGACCAGGGTCTTGCATCCAATAATATTAATTCGATCGTGAAGGATGCCGAAGGAAAAATATGGATCACAACAGATAAAGGTGTTGAATATTTTGTTTTTAATGACAGTAAATTGCTGGAGCATAAGTTCTTTAACCAGTCAAACGGCCCCTTTGTTTCCAATCCCGGCCTGGTTTTACAGGATACATTAGGAAATCCATACTGGACAATGTTGAATAAACAAATGATCTTCAATCCTGTTTTTGAAAAGAAGCTAAAAAAAGCGCCCATATTCACATTCATGCAGATCCAGGTTGACAAAAAAGAAATTAGGGCTGATAAGAAAATATCCATACTCCCCGATCAAAAGATCAATATCAATTTTACAGCCATCTATTGGGGAAGGGAGAATTTTCTAAACATTAAATACCTGCTTATTTCAAGCGACGGGGATACCACCATTCATTCCGTTGAAAATAGAGGAAATATTTTGATCAGTGACATACAGCCTGATAATTACCGTGTTGTGTTGATGGCAAAAGATAATAACGAAACGTATTATGCGGGTACTTTACAGTTGGCGGTGAGAAATTTCTGGTACAATACGTGGTTATTCCGGCTATTAATGATCTGTTTACTGGTGTCAGGTATTGTCAGCTATTTCAGGCAGAAAGCAGCCAGGCAAAAAGCGATGAATAAAATATTGAAAATAAAAGTAGCGGAACAGACCGAAGAAATTATCAAAGAAAAAGAAGAACTGGAGAAAAGCAACAAGATCATCGACGAACAGGTTAGGGAAAAAGATGTACTGATACAGGAGATTAATCATAGGGTAAAAAATAATCTCCAGTTTATGACCGCGATGGTTGAAATGCAGATAAGGGCATCGGGCAGAAAAGACACTACGCGATCTTTACAGGAAACAAACCGTCGTATCAATGCCATGTCGTTGGTTCATGAAATGTTATACGACAACACAAAAAAAATTCAGGGGCTATCCATAAAAAAATACATCACCGAGTTGGTTGATAACCTGAAAGAGATGGCTAGTGGTGAGGAACATCCTATCGCTATTAACATGGATGTTGCAGATCTTTTTATGGATTCCAGGTCAGCGGTTTCTTTAGGAATGATCATTTCAGAACTGGTAAGTAATTCATTTAAACATGCTTTTGCCGGTATTGATTCACCAGAAGTAAACATTGTACTCGCGCCTGTTACTGAAAACGACTATCTCCGCTTAACGGTAAGCGATAACGGAAACGGCATAAAGGAAGAAAATGAATCGGGAAGCGGATTGGGCAGAAAATTCGTGGATATTTTCAGCAGGCAACTCGAAGGAACGTATACGATACAAACCCGCCCACATTTTACTTATGAACTTCATTTCAAAATATTTGAAACATGAGCAATATAAAGATCCTGATCGTAGAAGACGAAGTCTTAATTGCCGAACACCTGAAACATTACCTTGTTGGTTTTGGTTTTAGCGAGGTATTTTTAGCGCATACTAAAAAAATAGCCATTCAGTTGATCGATCATTTAAATCCTGGCCTTATATTATTAGACCTCCATCTGCAAGAACCTAAAGATGGATTAGACATCGCCAAAATAATAGATGAGAAAGGTGCAACGCCTTATATTTTTATTACTGCCAATGCAGACATGCTCATCATCCAGGAAGCCACACATACCAGGGCAATGGGCTATATTACCAAACCCATAAAAAAAGCCGACCTGTTTGCATCTATCCAGATTGCACTGAAATCAAAAGCCAACCCTGAAACATCCTTCCTTCTCATCAAGGAAAGCAATTCCAATCTGAAATTGAGTTATGATGAAATCCTGTATATTGAAGGCAACAGCAACTATATCAATATTTTCACGAAAACGCAAAAAATAGTAACCCGGCAATCTTTCGAATGGGCAGAACTGGAGTTACCAGAGAACCAGTTCATGCGCATCCATCGCTCGTATATCGTAAATCTCAGGGAATTGCATCGTACCAATGCAAAATCTGTGTTTATTGGAGACATTGAAATACCCGTCTCCAGGGCAAATGCTTCTAAAATGTCTGATTACCTTAGAAAGAAAAAAAAGGCATAGCCTGAAAGTAATAATTGCTTTTGCATAAAAAAGGTCCTGCAAATTTTCATTTACAAGACCTAGTGGAGTCGAGGGGAATGTAATCGAACCCCTGACTCCGATTCTTTTATTAATTGCACGAATACTGTAAATTAGAGATAAATAGAATTTCGTGAGCAATATTATAACCATAACGCAAGGAACTGATTTTTTGAAAATCCAAATCAACAGATTTGCATATCCTGACGCGACGGATTCTTACGATAAAAATTGGATAGACGTTACTATCAGTCTTAAAACAGGTGCATTCGCTGGTAAATATTCTGCTTACAGGACGAATAAATGGTTTTTAAATAACCAAGGCTCGCTCTCATTTTGTATTGTGCCTCCAAACCCCACACGCCACCCAAATTGTGATGTTAGTTCATCTTGCCGGTTACCCTTGTACTCACCCAACAGGTCAATACCCAAATTGGAGTAGCGTAAACTGTTTGCCTTGCTCTGTTCATAGAAAACAGCACCGGTCAAATTGATGCCACCATTCGTCCAGTGTTCGTAACGAAGTGAAACATGATCCGCGATACAAGGCTGCGACCCATGCGCAGGCCAATGCTTTGCGCAGCTAAAACAAAGTGCCACAGAAAACAAAGAATGGAAAAAATAATTTTCATGAGCGGTAATTTTTAGTTGATCATTTTGACACAACAAAACTACCGGCACTTTAAATGGGCGAAATTGATCCTGGTCAACAGAATGGAAAATAAAAATTGATCCCGATCAATGAATTGAAGAATTTATTGGGTTAGACTACCAGGTGATCTCGTCATCCACTACACCGATAAGCCGCGTCACTTTATCGGTTATGTTGTTGATGTACCTGACTTTTGTTTCATCGCTTAAAAACGAAGCTCCTATCATTTGAAACATCGCATCGGATTTTGTGGTAAAATTATCGATGATCTTTACAGCTCTTTTCTTTTGAATGCCTAAGCGTTTGGCCAGTTCTAAAAAGTTTTCTCGTCCATAGTGGCCGTACTTTGCATAATAAGGTGACTCCATATCCTTTTCATACAGATCGAGCGCAGTATCGGATTCCTGCGGCGTGTGGATTACGCTTGACAGGATATCGTAGGCAGGTGCCAGGTTGTATTCACCTTCTTCAGAGCGGATAAGTGAAAAGTTTTTTAAATGCGCGTCACCGTTTGAAATCAAGTAATTAAAGACAACCAGCTGGAAAAAATGTTCCATCGTAATCACTGAAGTGGCAACATATTTTTTGATCAGTACGCCTATTTCTTCGTAAGAGCCATCGTATTTAAAATGTTCACCGTTTGCTTCTTTGGTGCGGTTTGTTAACTGTGCAAAATCTTCCTGCTGGAATTTCATTCCATCCGGGCGGACATCGAAACGCTTGGTGATATAAGCGGGTGTACCATCCTTAAAATAGATCAGTGCATTCGCAGCTGTGGGTATTTTAAAGATCTGTTCAGCGATCTGCATGGTGAGATGTTCGTTTTCAGGGACATCGTTGAGTGCTTCGAGCTGGGCTGCAGGAATAGGCTTTAATATATATTCTCCGTTTTGTTCGGTTAATACCAGTTGCTTTTTTTCTAAGCGTAATGAATATTTTAATTGTACGCCTGAAATGGATAAGCGTTTGGTGTGTTGTTGGAATGAGGCCAGGTTGTTACCCTTCGGTGGATCAAATGGCAGGATATCAGGAATACGTGCTTTGTCGAAAAGCTTTTTCCGGCAGGTAAGGCAATAGCCATCTTTTGTTTCTTTATAACATCCTTTGCATTTCATTCTTCAACCTGTTTTACAGTTATTGCTCCGATGGTATCATCACCAGCCGTTTGCAGAAGCCGCGTGAAATCATCTTTTTCATCTATTTTAAGCAACCGGCATTGTATATCCTTATTTACACCTTCTGACAGAAGCCCCTGGAAGAAGGCGAATAGTATACTAGATTCATAGACCTGTTGGATTTTGGGTAGGGTCAGGCTGATGGGGGGATTTACCGGGTTGGAAAAATATTCATCCGTATACCGGAAGGTAATTTTGCCATCAGGATACTTTTCGAGATATCCTGCCAGTGTTCCGTTATTGTATACCGCTCCTTTCATTCTTCAACTTTTTTGACCTGCACACTTATCTCCAGTCCAAGCGTGATACAGATATTTTGCAGGTATTCCAGGGACGGGTTGCCCCTGCCCCTTTCTATCATATAGATCGTTTTGGCGGAAGCCCCGGTTAGTTCAGCTAAGGTTTGTTGCTTCATCCTGAGCTGCCGTCTTCGATTATGAATAATGGTTCCAATCTCTTCCCTGTTCATAAAATGGATATTTTCAGAATTATATTTCCGATTTTATCCAAATTTACTACTTTTTACTACTTTTTACTACTTTTCAGTAATATAATTCTGAAATAGGTTAGATCTACTTGAAAATTTGCGAAAATTTCGAAAATCGGAAATTTATTACCGATTTTCAAATCGATAGGTTTAGGTGAACCAATAACTTGGGTTACGCATACTACGAATACATAACCCCAGTTATTAAGTTAAACTCTTGCTGTCATTGGATTTAACTGTATCCTGCGCAGCACGAACCGATCATTGATACCTTCACATTGGGCAGCAGTGCAGCAGAAACGCAATGGACCACCCCCAATCGAACCCCTGATGTCTTTTTTATTCTTTATCCATAAAACTTCAACCGTGTAGGATTACCCAAAATAAAACAGACCGCTCATTGCTGCGCCGCCTGTTTTATTTTGGGAAATATCCAACTTCTTGGTGTGGCTAATTCTCCTGCTTCAATTATAACTATCCTCTCCCCTTGATCAACTGCACCACTTTACGTGTACCCCCCTGTATCAACTCAGCATAATAAGTACCGCTGCTATAGTTATGACCGATCTGTATCGTGCTATTGGCGCCGATCTTCGATTTGGCATCTACTACCCTGCCGCTCGCATCCATCACACGCATGTTAACCGGTGTTTCATATTTGCTTTCCAGTTTTAGTGTGAAGTAAGTTGTAGAAGGATTTGGCATTACGGTTACTTTCAGTTCCTCTTCGGTGGTAGCCACTTCTGTTTGTGCCTCTTTGGTAACAGTAGTGATAACAGGTGTGGTTGATGACATTACCGGAGTGGTGCATGGTGCAACATCACAACTTCCTAACCTGTCGCCCGTATGGCCCGTCAGGTGCGTATCTACAGCATTCACACTGATAGATAAGGTTTGCCTGTTGCCAGGGTTACCCGGTGGCATATGACATACATATACTTTGCCATTGCTGCCCGCTACCCGCACGTCTGTAACACACAGGTTGATGATTGCTATTTTGCTGCAACCATAGCGGTTTGTTACTGTTACGGTGTATGTATAAGGTGCACTTGAGTTTCCTACCGTGAATACAGGAGCTGAACTACTCACACTGCTTAACTGGCTGAGGTTTGCACCGCTCCAGCTATACGTATATGGCGCTCCGGCTGCAGGCTGACTTGAAGCATTCACCTGTAACACCGTACTCTGTGCGCCATAGCCAATGTAGAGACTCATGCTGACACCTCCCGTGAACACATTGCCCGTTGGAACAGATGCTATACTCACTGATAAAGGAAGAATGGTGATCACCTGGTTGGCTGTTACAAAATTGCCGGCTACATCAATGGCTTTCCATGTGCGTGTTATCTGCAAACCGTTTGAACTGGCCACATCGGTATAACTGATCGCTGGTGTAGCACAATTATCTGTCCCCGTTGCCATACCCGTTGCAGATGGTGTAGTAGGTGCACTGCACACAACAGTAATATCAGCAGGCACAAAGGTGAGTACAGGTTTAGTAACATCCTGTACGGTGATCGTTTGTACACATTGACTATAGTTCCCTGCAACATCCGTTGCTCTCCATGTTCTCGTAATCACATAATTGTAATGCAATACACTGGATGGGTTAGCACTATAGGTACTTACATCGCTTTGCGTGATGCTGATATTCGCACTGCCTGTACAGATATCGGCTGCTGTGGCAACACCAGTTGTAGCGGAGGTTGTATTATCCTGGCAGTTCACAGTTATTGAAGCAGGACAAGTAATTACAGGCGCTGTGATGTCTCTTACTGTAATGGTCTGCACACAGGTACTGTAATTACCAGCAACATCTGTTGCTTTCCATGTTCTGCTGATCACATAATTGTAATGTAATACGCTCGATGGATTTGCACTGTATGTGCTTGCATCAGATTGTGTAATTGCAATATTAATAGCACCTCCACAATTATCTGTTGCTGTGGCAACACCTGTCGTTGCGGATGTTGTATTATCCTGGCAGTTTAGTGTTATGGAAGCAGGACAATTAATTACCGGTGCCGTGATATCTCTTACTGTTATTGTTTGCACACACTCACTATAATTACCCACAACATCTGTTGCCCTCCATGTTCTGCTGATCACATAATTGTAATGTAATACACTTGATGGATTAGCACTGTAAGTGCTTACATCAGATTGTGTAATTGCAATATTAACAGCACCAGCACAATTATCTGTTGCTGTGGCAACTCCTGTTGTTGCGGACATTGTATTATCCTGGCAATTTACTGTTACAGATGCAGGACAAGTAATAACCGGTGCATTTACATCATGAACCGTGATCGTTTGAACACACTCATTGAAGTTACCCGCAACATCTGTCGCTCTCCATGTTCTGGTAATTACATAATTATAATGCAACACATTTGATGGATCAGAACTGTAAGTGCTTACATCAGACTGAGTAATCGCAATATTAGCGGCATCAGTACAATTATCTGTAGCCGTTGCAACGCCGGTGTTTGCTGATGTATTATTATCCTGGCAATTAATAGTTACATTTCCCGGACAAGTAATAACCGGTGCAATTACATCATGTACAGTGATCGTTTGAACACACTCATTGAAGTTACCCGCAACATCTGTCGCTCTCCATGTTCTGGTAATTACATAATT
>JANXUL010000048.1 GCA_025356235.1 Bacteroidota bacterium | reverse complement strand
CCTGTTTGATCATTTGAACTGCAAGGTGCAGTTTCACCTCATCACTTAACATTACACCACCGGCTTCTGTTACTGCACTCCAGGTTAAACCGAAATCTTTACGGTTGATCTTGCCATCAATCTCAAAGCCTGATTTCACCTGTCCATAAGGATCAGTCATCGTTCCGCCATATTCAACAGCCAGTTGTACAGGCTTGCTTACACCGCGGAGGGTTAAATCACCTGTCAACAGGTATTCGCTATCGTTCGTTTTTTTGAATGATGTGGAAACGAAACTGATTTTTGGAAATTTATCGGCTGCAAAAAAATCTTCCCCTTTCAGGTGGCCATCGCGTTGTTCATTGTTGGTTGAAATACTGTCTGTATCCGCTTCAAAAGAAATTTTCGCATCGCTGAAATCAGCGGCTTCGCTTTCCATTGTTGCATCAAATTGGGTGAAGTTACCTGTCACATTAGTGATCATTAGGTGTTTTACTTTAAAGGTGATGTCGCTGTGAGCTGCATCAATTTTGTAGGTTGCCATTTTAATTGATTTTTATTTTTTAAATTTTGTGACTTGTTTTTTATTATTCTTCAATCAGAATACCCATCTTACCTTGCTGATAATCCCGAAACGCTTCCATTAATTCTGTTTGGTTATTCATAACAAACGGGCCGTGCGAGGCTACCGGTTCATTCAAGGGTTCACCCGTACCAATAAATACATGTGTGTCTTCCAATGCTTCCAGTTCAAACCCTTCTCCATCATTATTAAATACGGCTACGTATTTTCCATCAACTTCACTATCACCGGTTACCTGCACTTTTCCATCCATCATATAAATAAAAGCATTGTGGGTAGATGGGATGCCGAAGAAAAATTTCCCTCCTTTTTTCATCTCAGCGGTAAACGTATTTACGGGCGACAGGGGTTTGATAGGACCTTCCACATCATTCAGTTTACCTGCGATCACATGAATGGTTGTTAATCCGTCTGTTGTTTTTACAACCGGCGTTTCTTCTGCCGTTAACGGATGATAAGCGGGGATATCCATTTTATGTTTAGCGGGTGTATTTACCCACAATTGTATGAGCTCCTGCCTGCCGCCCGTTTCGTGGATATTATCCGGAGGCCTTTCGCTGTGTATTACACCCATGCCGGCGTTCATCCATTGGGTGCCACCCGCATATATTACATTATCGTTGCCACGGCTGTCGCGATGGTGCACGCCACCTTTGAAAATAAAACTCACTGGTGAAAAACCACGGTGCGGATGCGGACCCACGCCTGCATGTTTGGTATCCACATGCGTTGGCACTTTAATATCGGCATGGTGAAGTAATAAAAACGGATCTATCTGTTCTGCCTTCCTTGAAGGAAATGGCTGCCTGATGGGCATTCCACCCATATCCATTGGCTGGGCATATAAAATACTTTTGATGGTTCTGTTTGTGTTCATACTTACACTCCTTGTATTTTCATGGGTACCTCAATTAATAATATTTCAGCATCAGTATCGGCCTGTATGGTAATGGAACTTGTTTCCCAAATGCCTAACCCATCACGCGGCTCCAGGGCCTGATCATTGATGGTTACATTTCCTTTGAGGATAAATGCATACACACCGTTGCCTTCTTTATGAATCTGATACGTAGTGGCAAACCCTTTAGAAGCATTCACCAAAGAAAACCATGCATCCTGGTTTATGCGCACAGCCTTGTCATTATCCGGCGCAACTACAGTTAATACTTTATTCAACCTGTCTTCCGGCCTGAATGTCTTTTGTTCATAGCGTGGTTCAATATCTTTTTCTTTAGGCAAAACCCATAGTTGTAAAAATTTAACTTCCTTATCATTGTTCGCATTTCTTTCACTATGCGCAATGCCACTGCCGGCGCTCATGATCTGTACATCATGCTGGCGGATGATCTCATCCCGACCGGTACTATCTTTATGGTGCAGGTCGCCATACAATGGGATAGATACGATCTCCATATTCTCATGCGGATGTTTTGAAAATCCCATGCCTTGTTGCACTGAATCATCATTCAATACCCGCAATGCGCCAAAATGCATCCGTTCCGGGTTATGGTAATTGCCAAAACTGAAACTATGGTAACTGTTAAGCCAGCCAAAACTGGCATGTCCCCTTGTGTTTGCTTTATGTAATATCGTTTTCATAAATTGTCCTTATTATTTATTATGTGTATATACATGTATTTGTTCAAAAAAAATATATTCCTTTTATCCTTCGGTCGTCCTTACTTTTTCAAGTAACTGGTTAAGTGTGGTTGCTTCCTGGTTGTTGATTTCCATCAACCCATCCATGGCTTTATTTACAATTATTGTGCTTGCCTCCAGTATCGTTATGCCACTTTGTGTTAAGGTGATCACTGTTTCCCTTTTATCAAGAGCTGAGGTTGATCGTTTTACCAGTTTCTTTATTTCCAGTCTGTCAATAATTCTGGGCACGTTCGAGCTTTTTTCAATCATCCGGCAAGCAACATCCCTTACACACATTTGTTCAGGATATTTTCCTTTCAATATGCGCAATACGTTGTACTGTTCATGTGTTAGTCCAAATTCTTTTAGTTCCTTACTCATCACCGTTTTCAGCCACCAGGCCGTGTACAGTATATTTAATCCTGCCTTATGCACTTCGTTCTTGAATTTGTTGCTTTGTATGGCCTGTTCTAATTTCACAATACAAATGTATGTACATACATTCAATTTTCCAAATTTTACTTTTTTTATATATCCTTAACAATTAGCTGTTTAGGGAAGAAGGTATTTTTATTTTGCTGGTTATACACCACAGCTATGCAATTTTTACCGGGCAAGTTTATCCCCGTTTTTTATTGTAAAATAATGTTAGCCCGCACATAAAAAATCCCACACTTTCCGGTGCGGGATTTTTTTATCCTTGGTTATATTTTTAATTTCTTGTTTTTTCAGCCAGGTTTGCTGCATGGCGCCATTCGTCCAGGCCGGCACAGGTAGCAAAATCCTTGTCGATACTTACATAGTAGGTTGGTATATGCTCTTTGAACCATTTTTCTAGTGCCGCATTTTTCTTTTCTTCCAATGCCCGTGATGCAACCCGGTTATAATCTTCTTTCAGGTTTTCGCGGTGCGGGGCAGTCCTGTTTTTTAAATAAATCATACGAACCACTTTTCTTCCACGCTCATCTACATACACCTGGGGATCGGAATACTGACCGGGCTTTAAAATACTTAGTGGTTTTACCATTTCCTTATCCAACTGGTCAATATTTACAAAAGTAGATCCATCACGACCCGATGATATGGAACCTGCGCTGAATTTACTGTTCTCATCATCACTAAACTTATTTACTGCTGCACCAAAAGTTAAGGAGCCATCGAGTATTTTTTTGCGGAGAGAATCCAGTAACTGCTTTGCTTCTTTGATCTCATCATCTGTTACGGGAGGAATACGCAGAATATGTTTTACCACAGCTTCATCACCGGAACGGCTAACCATCAAGATAATGTGTAAACCGAATTTTGATTTAATCACGGAAGACACCTGTCCTTCCTTCAACCGGAATGCACCGGCAAGGAAAGCGGGATCCCATGTTTTTTCATTTCTGTTCAGGGTATATTGACCGCCATTTTCTTTCACGGCAGGATCTTCGCTGTATAATTTGGCCAGCTGGTCAAATTTCTTACCACCGCCACCGTTTTCTACCTGCTTTTTATAATCGTATAATTGTTTGGCAATATATTCTTCCACATCTTTATTCGCTTTTGGATGAATAATGATCTGGCTTACTTCAATCTCACTTTCATAAAAAGGCAAACTATCTTTATTGAGCTTACCATAATACGCTTTCACTTCTGTTGGGGTGATCTTGATACCATCTACAATTTTGCTCTGCATCTGGTCGGAAAGTTTTTGCTCGCGAAAACTTTCCTTAAAATCTTCCTTGATCTGGTAAACCGTTTTTCCGGCGATCTCTTCTAGGATTTCTTTAGATCCATAAGACTGGATATACGACCTGATACGATTATCCAATGAGGCATCGATATCATCTTCGCTAACCTTTAAAGAATCTTTTTGTGCCTGCAACAATAATGCCTTACGAATTAACTGGCCTTCCAGTATCTGGCACTCACTGGGAAGTACCACGTTTTCCTGGCCTTGTGATTGCCTTTTCAGATCGGCAAGCGAATTCATGATGTCTGAACGCAGGATGATCTTATCGCCAACCTGGCCTACAATTTTATCCGCCACAATTTTCTTACTCTGTGCCGATACATTATCAGCCGCACAACTAATCACGAAAACAAATATTATTAGTTTCTTCATAAGTTTCAATATCAGTCAAAAATAGTTAAACAAGAGGTAACACGGGTAAAAGAAGCGTTAAAGAGGGGTGAATGTTGTGGGTTAAAAAGGGTTAAAGAAGTTAAACATTTCGCTTAACTACTTTAACCCTTTTATTTTTTTTAACACTTTCAACCATTATAATGTGCGCTTAACTTCTTCTTCTTCAAATGCCTCAACTATATCGCCCACTTTAATATCGTTGTAGTTTTTAATGGTTAAACCACACTCCATATTAGAGGCTACTTCTTTCGCGTCATCTTTAAAGCGTTTCAGGCTGCCAAGCTCTGCGCTTTGGCCCTCACCCCTCGGATATTCAACGATACCATCGCGGATAATACGGATTTTGCTGTTTCTGGCAATTTTTCCATCGAGTACAAAACAACCGGCAACGGTGGCTTTATCAAATTTATATACCTCGCGTACTTCCACGTTGGCGGTGATCTTCTCCTGGAACTTCGGTTCCAGCATACCTTCCATCGCACTCTTGATCTCATCAATCGCAGTGTAGATAATGGAGTATAATTTAATTTCCACGCCTTCTGTTTCAGACAGTTTATTGGCCTGGATAGATGGGCGTACGTTAAAGCCGATAATGATGGCATCTGATGCGGTGGCTAACAATACATCACTTTCCGATATCTGTCCAACCCCTTTGTGTACAACACGTATGGCTATTTCTTCCGTTGATAATTTCTGTAATGAATCGCTCAGGGCTTCTACCGAACCATCCACATCACCTTTGATAATGATATTAAGTTCTTTAAAGTTACCCAGTGCCAAACGACGGCCGATCTCATCCAATGTAATGTGTTTCCTTGCACGGAGGCCCTGCTCACGCAGTAACTGGGCACGCTTGGTAGCGGTTTCTTTTGCTTCGGCCTCATCTTCAAATACCCTGAATTTTTCACCTGCCTGCGGCGCGCCGTTTAATCCCAATATCACTACCGGTGTTGATGGCGGGGCTTCTTCAATACGCAGGTTACGCTCATTGAACATTGCTTTCACGCGGCCGTAATGCTGGCCCGATACGATCAGGTCGCCCTGGCGTAAGGTTCCATTCTGTACAAGTATGGTGGCAACATAACCACGGCCTTTATCCAATGAAGCTTCAATGATTGTTCCCGCGCCTTCCCTTTCAGGATTGGCTTTCAGGTCTAATACTTCCGCTTCCAACAATACTTTTTCTAAAAGCAGGTCAACATTCAATCCCTGTTTGGCGGATAGTTCCTGGTTCTGGAATTTACCACCCCAGGCTTCTACAAGAATATTCATTTGCGATAACTGCTCATAAATTTTCTGTGGGTTGGCACCGTCTTTATCAATCTTGTTTACCGCAAAAATCATCGGTACACCGGCAGCCTGTGCGTGGCTGATGGCTTCTTTGGTTTGTGGCATCACCGCATCGTCTGCTGCCACCACAATGATGGCGATATCGGTAACCTTGGCACCACGTGCACGCATAGCAGTAAACGCTTCGTGACCCGGTGTATCTAAGAAAGTAATGGCTTTTCCATTAGGAAGGGTTACTTCATACGCACCAATATGCTGTGTAATGCCACCTGCTTCACCGGCTACTACATTTGCACTTCTGATATAATCGAGTAAAGATGTTTTACCGTGATCTACGTGACCCATAATGGTTACGATAGGTGGCCTTGGTACGAGTTCTTCCTCATCATCTCCATAATCGTCGTCATCCATTTCATCGGCATCTTCAATTCCTATGAATTCCACTTCAAATCCAAATTCGCTGGATACCAGTTCTATTACCTCAGCATCCAAACGCTGGTTAATTGATACCATAATACCAAGGTTCATACACTTGCCTATCACATCGGCGAAACTCACATCCATCAGGTTGGCCAATTCACTTACCGTAACAAACTCGGTTACCTGCAGTTTGTTATCTACGGTTTCCTCACCCATCGCTTCTGCCGCTTCATCGCGTTTGGCACGGCGGTATTTGG
The DNA here is from genome assembly GCA_025356235.1 of Bacteroidota bacterium. GTDB lineage: Bacteria > Bacteroidota > Bacteroidia > Chitinophagales > Chitinophagaceae > Sediminibacterium. The sequence continues at coordinate 400 of JANXUL010000048.1, read as the reverse complement.
CTTTTAAGCTCTTACCACGCCCACCGGTTCCGGCAAGTTTGGCCTGGGTTTCGCGTATCTTTTCCTGAATTGCTTTTTGATCAATTTCTTTATCATCCCTACGTGCCGGTGCATTTCTATCACGATTTCCACCTCCACCAGCACTACGGTTTCCACCACCGGTAGCACCGCCCCGGTTAAATCCGGCGCCGCCACGGTTATCACGTCCACCACCGCCATTATTATTGGCAGGTACAATCGGGCGGTTGGGGCCGGTTGGTTTTGCATTTGGATCACGGGGAACACCCGCACCTGGCTGACCAGCACCAGTACCCGGCACTTTGTCTACCGGAATACGTTTGCGTTTGCGTTTTTCTTCCCTGCCCATTGGTTTGGGACGGGTATCGCTGTTAACAGGCAG
>JANXUL010000035.1 GCA_025356235.1 Bacteroidota bacterium | reverse complement strand
GATCATCACTCAAGCCAAAAAAATTCGGACAGCTATTATTCAGGATTGTTGATAGGTATTCGCCCTCCACCATTCTCGAATTGGGTACATCGCTGGGTGTTACAACTGCCTACCTCGCTTCGGCTAAATTGGCATCGGTCGTTGTTACTATGGAAGGCTCAAAAGCCGTTGCCGAAGTAGCAAAAAATAATTTCTGTAATTTAAACCTTCCGAATATTCGACTGGTGGAAGGTAATTTTGATGAAACGTTACCGGCTACTGTAAAAGAAACGGGTAAGGTAGACCTGGCTTTTATTGATGGTAACCACCGGTACGAACCAACGGTTCGCTATTACAGGCAATTGTTACCCGCAGTACACGAACACTCTGTATTGATTTTTGATGATATTCATTGGAGTAAAGAAATGGAACAGGCATGGGATGAAATTTGTAAAGATCCGGCCGTAATGCTGAGTATTGACCTGTTCTTTATCGGACTTGTTTTTTTTAGAAAAGAGAATAAGGTCAAACAACATTTTACTATCCGCTTTTGATATGAAAAAGATAATGTGTATAGTAATCATCCTGCTGATGCATTTATTTGTACCGGTACAGGATTTATATGCTTCTGAATACCAGGGAGTGGGCCATAATAGCTGGACCAAAATTTTTTTTGCCGAACCCGAAATGATGCAATGTTTGTTTACACAAGAGAAGAAATGATTTTCATCATTCGTTAAAAATGAGTTGTGAATTAATTTACAGGTAATTTTTAATACTTAATTATCAGTTACTAATTCCCCCTTTTTCCCGGACTACAGTATATTTGATCTATGTTGCTTCCTCCCCAATTATTACAATCGCTCGAAGGAGTAAAAGGCTTTAACCGGGCAACTTTTGAACAGGTGCATATGTCTGGTGAGCAGGTGACTTCTATCAGAAAAAATCCACGCAAACCTACAGAGCATACGTCATTGTGCATGGATAAGGTTCTCTGGTGCCCGCATGGTTTTTATCTTTCAAAACGCCCGTCATTCACCCTTGATCCCTTGTTTCATGCAGGTGCTTATTATGTGCAGGAAGCCAGCAGTATGTTTCTATGGCATGCGATAAGTGAAATGATTGGAGCTGACACTAAAAAAAAAGTATTGGACCTCTGTGCTGCACCCGGAGGAAAGAGCACTTTATTGGCGTCCTATTTTACCAATGGATTGATTGTAGCTAATGAAGTAATCAAATCAAGGGCCTCGGTATTGGTTGAGAATATTACTAAGTGGGGTGGCGATCATGTAATCGTTACCAATAATGATCCGTCTCATTTTCAATACTTGCCAGGTTATTTTGATGTGATGGTGATTGATGCACCCTGCAGTGGCAGTGGCCTTTTTAGAAAAGACCCCAATGCGGTAGCAGAATGGAGTGAGGATAATGTGCAGCTTTGCAGTCAACGGCAGCAAAGAATATTGGCGGATGTATTACCCGCTTTGAAAGAAGACGGGATCCTTATTTACGCTACCTGTTCTTATTCGCAGCAGGAAGACGAAATGATTGCGGATTGGCTGTTGACTGATATGGATATGCAAAGTAAACGGCTGATGGTTCCTGAAGCTTGGGGCATTGTTGAAACACAATCGCCCGAAAAAGCTGCGTATGGTTACCGGTTTTATCCTGATAAGATAAAAGGGGAAGGTTTTTTTATCGCTGCTTTTCAAAAAAAGACTGTAACGGAAAAAATACGGTTAAAGGAACAGTCATTAAACTTTCCCTCAAAAACAGAGATACAACAGATCAATGATTTTGTGGCTGTTCCAGCGGAATATATATTATTCAAACAAGCAGATGCAATCCGGGCCATTCAAAAAAAATGGCTGATGGACCTGCAGGTATTGGCCAAATGCCTGTATATAAAAAAGGCAGGTGTTGAAATAGGTGCCATTAAAGGAAAAGATGTGATCCCTTCTCATGAACTGGCATTAAGCCTCCTTCCACTGGATACAATGACCCGTATAAACTTAACTGAAGAGCAGTCACTGCAATACCTTCGCAGGAAAGAATTGGTATTGGAGGCAGAAAAAGGTTGGGTATTGGTTTACTATTGTGGATTGCCGCTGGGCTGGATAAAAGTTTTACCCAACCGTATCAATAACTATTATCCTGCGGAATGGCGAATATTAAAAGAGTAAATTTGTGTACTGTAACCCCGATACAATGAAGAAATTAAGTTGGTTTTTTGCTTGTTTTTTTACCCTCTCCGTTACTGCCCAGGAAAAACTGGTCATCATGGGTAAATCCCCTAACCTGTATGTAGTGCATACCGTAACTGAAGGCGAATCATTTCAAATGGTCAGCAGCCAGTTTGGGCAGTCTGTTAAAAAACTTGCTTCCTATAATGGAAAAACTGCTGTCTCGATATTGAAGATCGGGGAGAAGCTTAAAATTCCTGTAACGGAATATAGCATACTCAGAGTGAAGGGTGATGATAACCATGCGCCTTTATACCATGTGATCAGGAAGGGGGATAATTTATACCGCATCAGCCAGGCTAATAAAGTGCCTATTACTTCGCTTAAAGAATGGAATAACCTGAAGACAGATATTGTAAAAGACGGACAAATGATTATCGTTGGCTATATGGTGAATGGAAAATCAGCTGCTGCAGTTCAGAAAAATACAGATAAAATTCAGCCAATGGTTACAAAGGAAATAAAAGCGCTTTCTGCAGATCCCGTGCCGGCTGAGACTTCAAAAGCAAAAGATATCGATGCCAGTGAACGGCTTCGCACACAGCCATCAATGTCAACATCATTGCCCCCTATTAAAGTTCCACAGGAAAAGCTAAATATGCCCGTAGGAAAACCTGTAGTTATTAAGGAAACGGCTAACCCTGTTAAAAAAGAAGAATCACCTGACTACATACCCAAAGAAGGCGATGAAGGTTATTTTGCCAGTGCCTATTCGGGACATGATAAAGAACTTGCCAAACAATTTCATTCGGGTGATGCCGCTACTTTTAAAACAATCAGTGGGTGGACCGACCGGAAATATTATGTTTTGATAAATGATGTACCCCCTGAAACCATCGTACGTATAACAGGCCCCAATAACAAAAGTATCTGCGCCAAAGTATTAGGCCCATTGCAAGAAACCAAAGGTGGTGAAGGTTTATTGTTGCGAATGAGTAATTCTGCTGCATCAACCTTGGGAATTGCTGATGCAAAGTTTACTGTAACGGTCACTTATTTTGAATAATGTATAATGATGGATATGAAAAAAGTTATAGGATTTATTTGTTTACTGTGTTTACTTTCCCGCAATAACAGCATTGCCCAGGAGGGCTCTTTATTAGCAAAAAATTTTGAAAGCCGCATCAATACACAACATCCGCAATTGCTGGATGTAAGAACAGCAGCTGAATACCAATCAGGCCACCTGAAGAATTCATTACAGGCTGATTGGCTCAACAAAGAACAATTTACGGATCGTATCAAATACCTTGATAAAACAAAACCACTATTGGTGTATTGTGCATCCGGTATGCGTAGTGGAGCCGCTGCGAAATGGTTATTGGAGAATGGCTTTTCAGATGTGCAGAATTTAAAAGGGGGACTTATTTCCTGGAAATTGGAAGGAAGGCCAATGGAAGCAGTTGACACTAAAGCGCAGTTAACGATTGAAGCATACAAAGAACTCACAAAATCGGGTGATGTGGTATTGATTGATTTTGGTGCCGAATGGTGCCCGCCCTGTAAAAAAATGGAACCAGTATTACAGCAATTACAAAAGGAACTGACCGGACAATTCAAATTAGTGAAGGTAGATGGCGGTATTGATATTGACGTAATGAAAGCGCAGAAAGTGGATGCGCTACCTGTTTTTATCATCTACAAAAAAGAAAAAGAAATCTGGCGTAAACAAGGAATTGTGGAGTTGGCTGAGTTGAAATCAAAAATAATGTAATAACCTCTTCTCCGCGCAGCTCGCTGTACTCTGTAGCTCTGTGTTGAAAATAGTTCCTAAAGCCTTTATGCTGTTTTTTAACAGAGAGCTATACGGAGAGATTTTTTATGTGGTAGCCCCGGAGGAAATCTTCTGTCAGCATCCTTTTTTTACCTTCCAGTTGAAGGTCGAGTATATGAATAAACCCATCAGCGCAGCTGAATTTTAAAAATGTTTTTCCATCAGACAATACTTTACCAGGTGGATAATCATGAGAAGCCATTTCTTTTTTACTCCTGTACACTTTCAAGATTTTCTCATCCAAAACGGTTAATGCTCCTGGGAATGGTGATAGTCCGCGTATCAGGTTATGTATTCTATCAACTGATTCTGTCCAGTGGATCTGGCATGTTTCGGTAAATATTTTAGGGGCATGATGTAAAACCGGCGACTGGCTGCTGATGACTGAGGACTGGTCAAGCTTTTGTAAATTTCCTGCTGTCAATCCTTTTACCGTTTCCACCAGAAGGGCAGCACCAATTTCTTTCATCCTGTCATGTACTTCACCGGTGGTTTCATTTTCGCTGATGGGGAAACTTTTTTGCAGGAGAATATCACCTGTATCAATTTCGTGTTTGAGTGTAAAAGTGGTAACGCCGGTTTCTTTTTCGCCATTGATCACTGCCCAGTGAATAGGTGCTGCACCGCGGTATTGTGGTAGTAATGAACCATGCAGGTTAACGGTACCCAATGGCGGCATGTTCCAGACTACTTCTGGTAACATCCTGAATGCAACCACTATTTGCAGGTCGGCTTGTAAACTGCGAAGTTCTTCAATGAATAATGGGTTCTTTAATTTTTCAGGCTGAAGGACCGGTAAAGAATTTTCGACCGCATATTTTTTAACCGCACTCTCTGTAAGCTTCATGCCACGCCCGGCGGGTTTATCCGGTGCTGTTATAACACCAATAATATGGCAGCCCGCTTTCACCAGTGCATCCAATGATGCTACGGCAAAATCTGGTGTACCCATGAAAATGATGCGCAGGTGTGTGGTTTCTTTTTTTTGGTCTGTGATTGGCACGCGGTAAAAGTAATGGGTTTAGATAGATTTTGGAATGTTGGAAGTGGAAAATATGGAAATGGAAGGCGGCAAATAATAAAAGCAATTCCACAAAAAACCTTTACTCAAAATCTGCATAGAGTAAATATTTTTTTCTTATTTTTTTAAAAGTATCCAGCTTGGGTTGCCAACTATTTCTGATCTCCTTTTCTGTTTTGCCCGCTTTAATTTGTTCCATCAACTCATTACTGCCTGCCAACCGGTTAAAAGAATTGTATAATGGGTTGCCAGTTTTGTTTTTGATAAAGAAATTTTCTTTATCAGGAAATTGTTTATACGCATTGAGCAGGTATTTGATCTGCATCTTATTATCAACCTGCTGTAATACCTGTTCATTGCTGCCATACAGATTCCAGCCATAACACAACTGGTCTTTCAGTTTGGGTTCTTTGGCACCATCGCGACTGGTGGGCGTAAATGCATATAAATTTTTCGGTAAAGAAGGGTGGCCGAATATAGCAAATGGATGATCGGTACCCCGCCCCTCGCTCAAAATAGTTCCTTCAAATAAACAGGTGCTCCCATACCAGTAAACCGAAGCCATGTCGGGAATATTGGGTGAGGGTTTTATCGGTAGAATATATTTACTCTTATGTGTATAATTGGCACATTTGATCACCTGAAAATGGAAAAGGGTATCTGCAGCGTTTTCTGCACGTTTATAATAATCATGTTTTTCATTGGCCTTAGCTGAGAGCCATCTTTCGCCTGCGATCATGAAGGCGTATTCGGCCATAGTCATTCCATAAACAATAGGTATGGGTTGCATGCCCACAAAACTTTTAAAAGCGGTATCCAGCAAAGGGCCATCTACATAAAAACCATTGGGATTGGGCCTATCGAGAATCATCAGTGGTTTACTGTTTTCAAAAGCCGCCTCCATAAACTCCTGTAGTGATGAAATAAAAGTATAAAAACGGGTGCCTACATCCTGTATATCAAATAACAGGATATCAACATCGGCAAGGTCTTCGGGACTGGGTTTTCTTTTTTTTCCGTAGAGAGATATTACCGGTATACGGGTGGTGGGATCAATATAGTTTTCCACTTTTTCGCCTGCATCAGCCGTACCGCGAAAACCATGTTCGGGACCGAATGCTTTGGTTATTTTGACACCAAGCGATAGCAGGGTATCAACCAGGTGTTTATTGCCGATAGTGGCGGTATGATTGGCGAATATGCCCACACGTTTGCCTTTTAGTAAGGGTAGATATACCTGGGTGCGATAAGCAGCGGGGAGGATGTTAGAAGTAGGAATGGGAGTTTGCGAAAACAAGGTGCCCGTTAGAAGGGCAAATATTATTACAACCAATATTTTTTGCATATGATTTACCTTTATTGATGAAAGTTAACCAAAAATACTTGCCCGTTCTTAATTTTGGATTGTACTTTTGGCGCCGGAATTCGGTGGTTTATCTTTTTCTGTTGCGTAGTGTTCCTTCAGCTGAAGTGTGCTACGCAACGGATGTTGAGAAAGGCCTAAAGCCGGGCCCATATTATTTCAAACTTGCCTGGCGTAAGTCAGGTTTTAAAAATCAAACATGCAACAAGTAAAAAAAGGTGATACTGTAAAAGTACATTATCATGGAAAGTTAACCGATGGTACCACATTCGATTCTTCTGAAGGCCGTGAGCCATTGGAATTTGAAGTAGGTGGTGGTATGGTAATTCCTGGTTTCGACAGTGGTGTTACGGGGATGACCGTTGGTGAAAAAAAAACTATTTTGATTCCTAATGATGAAGCATACGGACCAAAGCAGGAAGATATGATCATGGAATTTCCAAAGGAACGTTTCCCGGATGATATGGTTCCGGAAGCGGGCATGCAACTGAATATGAGCAACGGTTCCGGACAAGATTTCCCTGTTGTTATAGTTGAAGTAAAAGAAGATGTGGTTATTCTCGATGCCAACCATCCTTTAGCGGGCGAAGACCTTACTTTCGACCTGGAACTGGTAGAAATCAGTGGCAGTAAGCCTTTGATCATAATGCCTTAGGAGGAATGATAAATTATAAATATAAAATGCCTGATGAATGTTCATCAGGCATTTTATATTTACGCTAAACGCTTACCTCTTTCTTCCCATCCACCATCCCAGCCAAATTCCACACAAACCCCAGCTTGCCAATGCATCAATCAGGTGGGCACGTACATCGAATATTTTGTACCAGATATAAGTATTGTAAGGTTCATTAATGAATACGATAAGGCCGGTGAATAAGCAGGCGATGAATACGTTTCCAAAACTTGTCCTGCCCGATTTACCAATGATCCAGCACAGCAGCCATACCATAAATACACTGGCAACATATCCACGAAACATATTCATATACATTTCATTCATGGTTGTTGTAAAAGATCTATGGTATTGAATGGAGGCCCATGGTTTTCCCTGCATTTTTTCACCTGCCTTAATGGCTTCATCAAAAGGGGTGCCCTTGGGTACTGCAGGTAACAGGTAACCACCTTCATTACCTAATTGGGTATTGAGAAGGCTCATGATGGTATCCTGCTTAACAGCATAATCCTGTGAGGGACGGTGTAAATCGAGCATGGTCCAGGAAAGTGTTTGCCACATAAAAATAAGTAATCCGCCAACAATGGCACCGATAATGGATCTTTTCATACGGGAGGTTTTGGTTAGGGTAACAAAATAGAAAATGGATTCTGTATTTGCAACAGGTATTTATAAATACCCTGTTTGCATGTAAACAAATAAAAACACCAGGATGCCATACCTTTCCGTAAAATTTATTTCATGTTATCCGGCTACTCTTTTACTGTTGTTGAACGGTTTATCCGATATGTTCAGATAGATACCCAAAGTAACCCGCAGAGTGGTACGCACCCGAGTTCGGAAAAGCAAAAAGAATTATCGCAATTATTAGCTGCTGAATTATTACATATGGGTATAGCTGATGCGCATACTGATGAGTTTGGATATGTATACGCAACCATACCAGCAACGACAGATAAAAAAATACCTGTCATCTGTTTTTGCAGCCATGTTGATACGGCTCCCGATTGCAGCGGCACAGCGGTAAAACCCATCCTGCATGAAAACTATGAGGGGGCTGATATTATATTACCAGATGATGAAGCACAGGTTATCCGCATAACGGACCATCCCTATCTTAAAGAACATATAGGTAATAGCATCATTACCGCAAGTGGCTTAACCTTATTGGGGGCAGATGATAAAGCAGGCGTTTCAGTAATTATGGATATGGCCAAATATGTAATCACACACCCGGAAATAAAACATGGCGTGATCAAAATTTTATTTACGCCTGATGAAGAAGTAGGCCAGGGTACAGCAAAGCTTGATCTGGAAAAATTAAAGGCTGATTTTGCGTATACACTGGATGGGGGGGAACTTGGCACTTTTGAAGATGAAACATTCAGTGCCGATGGCATAAAGATTACAATACACGGTGTAATTGCGCACCCGGGTTATGCCAAAGGAAAAATGGTGAATGCATTAAAAGTGGCAGGCGAAATACTACATGCATTGCCAAAGAATGAATGGTGCCCCGAAGCAACAGATAAAAAACAGGGTTTTGTTCATCCGGTAAGAATGGAGGGCGGTGCCGAGTCTGCTGTATTGGAATGGATCATCCGCGATTTTGAAACAAAACAATTGATGGTTTATGAAGATAAGCTGCGTTCTATTGCTGAAACTGTTGTAGCGGGCTATCCAAAAGCAACTATGCATTTTGAAGTGTTTGAGCAATACCGGAATATGAAAGAAGTATTGGACCAATTTCCGCAGGTTACCGGATATGCAGAAGAAGCTTACCAAAGAGTGGGCTTAACAGTGATCAAAGAACCTATTCGAGGCGGCACAGATGGCAGTAGGTTGAGTTTTATGGGATTGCCTTGTCCGAATATATTTACTGGCATGCAGGCCATTCACAGCAAACAGGAATGGATCGGTGTGCGTGATATGGAAAAAGCGGTGGAAGTATTGGTTGCCTTAGTGCAGGTTTGGGAAGAGAAAACGTAGTTTTTTGGACACATAGGTACGTAGAACTATGTGATTTTCCCTTTTACCTGTTTTGCTTAGGTGGTTCATTTTTTACAACCCTTTAATAAAACTCAGTTTTAAACGACTTACCTTTTATTATTCTTAACTTACATAAAAATCATTACGATGAACATTCTTGCAGAATACTGGTGGGTGTTAGCGGCTCTCATCATCATCTTTAGCGGACTAGTCACTGTAAACCAGGGAACGATTGCAGTAATCACCCTTTTTGGTAAATACCGGCGTATTTTACGGCCGGGACTGAATTTCAAACTTCCTATTATTGAACAGGTTTTTAAAACCGTAAGTATCCAGAACAGGTCTGTAGAACTGGAGTTCCAGGCAGTAACGCTTGACCAGGCGAATGTGTATTTTAAAAGCATGTTACTGTATTCAGTTATTAACCAGGATGAAGAGACCATTAAGAATGTAGCTTTTAAATTTATTAACGATAAAGACCTGATGCAGGCTCTTATACGTACTGTAGAAGGTAGTATTCGTGGGTTTGTGGCCACCAAAAGACAGGCAGAAATATTATTGCTTCGACGTGAGATAGTAGAGTTTGTAAAAGAACAGATAGATGAATCGCTTGAAAGCTGGGGTTATCATTTGCAGGATCTGCAGATCAATGATATCACCTTCGACAAAGTAATCATGGAAAGTATGAGCAGGGTAGTGGCCAGCAATAACCTGAAAGCCGCTGCGGAAAATGAAGGACAGGCATTGCTTATTACCAAAACTAAAGCAGCAGAAGCAGAAGGTAATGCGATAAAAATTTCTGCCAATGCCGAAAAAGAAGCCGCCCGTTTGCGCGGACAGGGAGTGGCATTGTTCCGTGAAGAAGTGGCCAAGGGTATGAGCCAGGCTGCCGAACAAATGAAGCAGGCCAATCTCGATACCAATGTGATCTTATTCAGCATGTGGACAGAAGCTATCAAGAATTTCGCCGAAGTTGGCAAGGGCAATATCATTTTCCTTGATGGAAGCCCAGAAGGCATGGAAAACAATATGCGGCAGATTATGGCGATGGTGAAGATGAAAGAAATGCAGAAAATACCATAAGTATTCTAGATATACGCATCACTGTATTATTTATTTCTCTTATTGAAACCCCTACACTGCTTATTTTTTGCAAAAAGGCATCTATATTTTTATCCTATTAAATCTGTATGAGCCAGTATATCGGTAAGGGCATTGTATAAAATAGTAAGGTCCTGCTGTGTATTGAAAACCTGTATTGAATAACGTATAAAAATTTGTGCATCCTGTTTCATTACCGGTACTTCAATCTTATACTTTTCAAACAGTAGCTGTTTTAGCTTTTCCGGCTGGGATGTTTTTACCGGGATGCTGCACATCTGTCCTAAAAATTCATCGGTAACCGGGCATAAAGGTTTTGAACCGAGCAGGTCGCAAAATCGGATATAATTTTTGTGGGCGAGTTTCCTGCATTCTGCTGCGCGGTCGGGCCAGTTATATTGTGTAAGAAATTCTATCGTTTTGGGTATGGTTAAGAATGCGGAAAAATCCCTGGTGCCCTGTGTTTGATGATAATCCAGGAATTGCGAATGGGAAGGATAAGCACTTTCATAACCCCAACTCACCACCAAAGGATCAAATAAATGTTGATGAACTTTGTTCACATATAAGAATGAACAACCTTTGGGCGTGCACATCCATTTATGACAGGCGCCGGTATATACATCGGCTTTTAGTTCTGAAAGATTTAATGGGATATGGCCCGGAACATGCGCCCCGTCTACAATGGTGAATAAACCTTTTTCTTTGGCTATGTCACAAATTTCTTTTACAGGAAAAATCAATCCGGTGGCACTGGATATCTGGTTGATGAAAATCGCTTTTGTTTTATCCGTTAAGCCTTTGAAAAAATCTTCAATAAATTTTTCTTTGGAAACAAGGGGAAGGGTGATTGGTTGCCGTATATATTTGGCACCTGCTTTTTTACAGTAATAATTCCAGGTACGGTCCAGGGCACCATATTCGAGATTGGTGCTGAGTATTTCATCACCGGCTTGTAAGGGAAAACTCTTTGCTACGATATTTATTGCATAAGAAGGATTAGTTGTAAAAACCACATCATCGGCATGGCAATGGATATAGGCTCCCAAAGCTTCACGTGATTTTTTTAAATAGGCCAGGCCACTGGCGGTAATAAACTGAACAGGTTCTGATTCCAGTTCGAGTTGAAATTTTTGGTATGCTTCAAAAATGGGTTTTGGGCAGGCACCGAAAGATCCAAAGTTTAAAAAAGTAATATCGGGCCTGAGCAGGAACTGTGAATGTAAAGGGGTGTTTTCCATGCGTTAAAAATAAGTTTTTTATTTCTCTCAAGACTCTTGAATAGTTCTCTGCGGGCAGAAATCATCTTTTAAACCTGATATACTTTTCCGTATTTACCCTGTTTATTCCTGTATTTGCTACTTTCTCTACACCACTCTGGATGAGGGTATCATTTTTTAGGGTGATGGTAAAACTAAAATCATTACCCTCCCAGTTACGGGCACTGCAATATTCAAGGTGTTCTGTGTACAGGCTGTCGCTAAGTGAATAGGTACCGCCTCCCGAAACGAAAACGGCAGTGGAATCTTTTCCTTTGTTCAGGTCATGTTGCAGAAATGCAAAATGCGTATCATTGATAATCTTAATGAAAGAAATGTTTTTGGTATAATCTGTAACCACCGTATTCCCCTTTTCAACTACGGTTCCGGTAATAAGCTTCCAGGTGCCTGTTATGGCAAGCGGGGCTGATTTTGACTCATCACTACCTTTTTTTGCCGTGCATGATAGTAAGGTGGTGACAATGAATAGTAGTAAGATGCTTGTTTTCATGTATTTGGTTTAAAGAGATGGATTTTGTGATGCCGCCTTGGTGCCCATACGATCTGCTTCTTTTTCCAATCCCTTATCATCATTGATGGGCGAGTTAGCATTCATTTGTACGGTAGGGTGCATCCTGCCTTGTTTCTGTTGTACAACATGCCAGGCTTCATGCGGCAGGTGTTTTTCCTGGCCCGGTACTATATGAATTTCGGTACCCTGTGCAAATGCCTGTGCCTGCAGTCGCGCCGGTTTAGCTGAATTGTAGTGTACCCTTGCATTATCCATTGAAAGGCCGGAAAGGTTTTCAATACCTGATTTTAATTTATCAGGTATGCCGGTTTTATTTTCTTTTTTGATGGACATGTTTTGAAGGTACAAAATTATGTGGTAAGCTTACCCTAACACTTAAAAGTAAGCTATTGCCAAATTAAAAAAAAGTTGATAATCACGTACCGTTAAATGCGATTTCCGGTTAGATACTATCATCTACTTTAAAATACACAGAAGGCCTACCAAAAATCCGCAAACATCAAATAGCCATCTTCTTAAAAAACAAAACCTTAATTACATCCGCAGTAACTACATACAATACGAGTATCCCCACAATAATACCGATCAATTGAAAGGGTGGTACCACAAAGCCCAGGCTTTTTGCAAATGGCATAAATGGCAGTGCAACTGTTATGCATAAACCGGCAATGCTTAGGGCTATCAATAATTTACCCGGTGCACTTTTTAATAATGATTTATGTGTGCGTACCACAAACAGGATCAGTAATTCGGTACAGATAGATTCGATGAACCAGCCGGTATGAAACATGTCGGCATCGGCTTTGAATAGTTTGTACAATAAAAAGAAAGTGAGGTAATCAAATACCGAACTGTGCAGGCCGAATACGATCATGAAATTCTTTAACTGTTTCAGGTTCCATTTCTGCGGCACTTTTAACTCGTCTTCATCTACATTATCAGCTGCTACGGCCATGTAAGGGAAATCAGTTAAGAAATTCGTCATCAATATCTGTTGCGGCAGCATGGGTAAAAATGGTAATACCAAAGATGCACCGGCCATGCTGAACATATTGCCAAAAGTAGCGCTGGTATTGGTGTAAATATATTTGAGGGTGTTTAAAAAAGTTCTTCTGCCTTCGAGTATGCCGGCGTTTAAAACGGCCAGGTCTTTTTCTAATAATACCACATCGGCTGCTTCTTTGGCTACGTCTACCGCGTTATTGGTGCTGATGCCTACATCGGCGGCGTTAATAGCGGCCACATCATTAATGCCATCACCCATATAGGCCACCGTATTACCCGCCTTTCGAAAAGCTTTAATGATATTTTCTTTCTGCTGCGGTTCTATCTCGGCAAAAACATTGGCTTTCTGTACGTTAAGTACCAGGGCTTCCGGGCTCATCTTACTGATCTCTTCTCCCGATACAACCACACAGTTTTTTAATCCCATTTTATCGGCAATAAAAGCGGCCACTAATTTATTATCACCTGTAATAATTTTCAGTACCACACCATTTTTCCTTAATTCTTCAATCACTTCTACCACCCCTTCTTTTGGCGGATCGAACAATAAAACAAAACCCGCAAAGATCATTTGCTGTTCATCTGCCTTGCCCAGTACCAGTTGCTTCTCCGTAACCTTGTAACAAACTCCAATAGTTCGGAAGCCCTGGTTACTGTATTGTTTGTATAAGTCGTCTATTTTTTGTTTTTCATTGTCAATAGAGGTAACAGATCCATCCGGTTGTAATACTTTATCGCATTTGGCCACAATATTGGTCAAAGCCCCTTTGGTTATGATCTTGAATTCTGCATCTTTTTTTACTGATACACTCAGGCATTTGCGGATAAAATCATAGGGTATCTCATCTGTTTTGGTATAACCATCGGTTGAAACATCGGGCATTTTGCGCAAGGCTTCATCCATTGGGTTAGCGAAGCCACTTTCGAAACTGGCATTCAAAAAAGCCATTTCTTTTACTGCCGCATTTTCTTTTCCATCAATACCTACAATTGACGAAACTTTTAAGACCCCTTCTGTAAGCGTTCCGGTTTTATCGGAACAAAAAAGATTAATCTCTCCCAGGTTCTGGATAGACGATAATTTTTTAACGATCACTTTCTGTGCGGCCATCCGTTTAGCTCCGGCACTCATAGCAATCGTCATTATTGCCGGCAAGAGTTCGGGTGCCATTCCTACAGCCAATGCTAAGCCGAACAACAACGAATCAATCAGGGGCCTGCCGAAATAAATATTTACGGCTAAAATAATCACGGCCAATACGATGGTTATCTGCATTAACAGGAACCCGAATTTTCTGATGCCCGCTTCAAAAGCCGTTTCCTCCGCTGGTTTTGAAAGGCTGGCCGAGATATTGCCAAATACAGTATCCTTGCCGGTTAGCACAGCAATGGCTTTACCCGACCCACTTACAATACTGGTGCCTTCAAACAAAGTATTGCTTCGTTTAGAAATACCTGTGTCTGCAGGTAAAACCCCTATGGCTTTTTCTGAAGGATAGGTTTCGCCGGTAAGTGTGGCTTCATTCACATGCAGGTCGTGCTCCTCAAACAGCAAACAATCGGCAGCTATGATATCACCGGCTGAAAAATTTAATATATCGCCCTGTGCTATCTCTTCGGTAAAGACTTCGGTTTCTTTACCATCCCTCAATACTTTCACTTTGGTACGGATGATAGACCGAAGCTTTTCAACCGCTTTGCCTGCATGCCTTTCCTGTATAAAACTCATTATGCCTGTTGCCAGCAATATAAATAAAATGATAAATACATCTGATGTTTCACCAAGAATAGCAGAAAGTATCACGGCGGCTACCAATAATAATGTGAGCGGGCTTTTAAACTGGGAGATGAACAGGACCAGGTCTTGTATAATGGGGTTCTTTACTTTTTTACTGTCGGCACTGGCCTGTGCCCTTTTGGTGGCTTCTGCTGTTGAAAGGCCTGTTTCACTTGTTTGAAGCGAGCTCATCACGTCCTTCGTATCATATTGCCAAAATGCCTGTAAGTCCATAGGGTTATGATTATATAACAAGTTAGAACTTTAACAGACCCAATACATAGAAAAGAATACCGATATGTGTAAAAGCTTTCCTAAAACTGGCCCTGTTTACAATTTTATTCACACCCACACTGTTCTTTTGCAGAAGCATCTAATTTTAGCTTCACCTAAATTTATATGAGATGTTCAATCTCCTGCAGATAGATACTTTACAAAAAGCAGTGAATGCCTTACCTGCTGCCCCTGAAAAAATTTCTTTATGGTCGCTGCTTGAAAAAGGGGGCTGGATCATGTACCCGCTGTACATCTTACTGGTGGCGGCTATTTTTGTTTTTATTGAACGGTTACTGGCCATTCGTAAAGCCTCGCGGATCGATGATAATTTTATGAATATCATACGCGACCATATTGTAACGGGGAATGTTACGGCCGCACGCAGCCTTGCCAAAAATACCGATAACCCTGTTGCCCGGATGATTGATAAAGGCCTCCAACGGATAGGTAAACCCATTGATGCCATCGAAAAAAGTATGGAAAATGTGGGTAAGCTGGAAATGTACAAGATGGAAAAAAACTTATCCATCCTTTCGCTCATTGCGGGCATTGCACCCATGTTTGGTTTCCTCGGAACCATTGTTGGTATGATCCAGTTATTCTATGGTATTGCCAGTTCGGGCCAATTCACTTTAAATGATATTGCGGGCGGTATTTATGTTAAGATGATCACATCGGGTACAGGTTTGATTATTGGGCTGCTGGCGTATATAGGCCACAATGCACTCACTACCCAGATTGATAAGACAGCCAATAAAATGGAAGCAGCCAGTGCAGAGTTTATTGATGTGCTGCAGGAACCAACGAGGTAAGGGACAATTAAAAATTAATAATTTAGAATTAAAATTGGGCCAGATGTTATAAACTGGTTACGTTGTTCTTTTATTATTGATTTCTGATTTTTAATTATTAATCTTTTTTTCACCATGAATATTCGCAAACGATTAAAATCTCACCCCGAAGTTCATACCGGCGCTTTGAACGATATATTGTTCATCCTGTTATTGTTTTTTCTGATTGTTTCTACACTGGCCAATCCCAATGTGATAAAAGTTTCTAATCCCAAAGCCAAAAGCGATACCAAATCAAAACAAACCGTCGTGGTAACGGTTGATAAAGACCAAAATCTTTTCCTGGCCCAAAAGAAAATAACGATAGACCAGTTAGAAGTAGAACTGAAAGCCTATTTAGCCAAAGAAACCGATAAGCCCTCCGTAGTCATTAATGGCGATAGTACCGCGCATCTTGGTACAGCCATTCGTGTAATGCAGGTAATTAAGAAATTAGGGGCAACACCGGTAATGGCAGTGAATAATCAATAAAATTTGAAAATAAAAGTCGTTTTTACATGTAATTAAATATTTTCCAATTTGCGCATTTTCAAATTTTCAAATTGACTTTCACCATCCTATTCTTCCCCTGTAAATCTTTTTTCAATACCACTTCATACCCATTGCTTTCATAGAGTTCAACGACTTCTTTTCCGAGGGTTTCATTGATCTCTAAAAAAATAAAGCCCTGTTTTACAAGATGGCTTTTCCCAAACAATGCGATTTTTTTATAAAATAATAATGCATCATCGTCAGGTACAAATAAAGCGATGGACGGTTCAAAATCAACCACATTGTTAGCCATATGTGTATGTTCCGATTGCTTTATATAGGGTGGGTTGCTTACAATAATATCTGCAACCGGCAATCGGTCCCAATTTGCCTCATTTAAGAAATCCATGTGCTCTAAAATAATATCTGTCTGCAATGCATCTGCGTTTTGCTTTGCAACTTCCAGGGCTTCTTTACTTACATCAATAGAAAGCACAACAAGTTCAGGAATCTTCTTTTTTAATGCGATAGGTATGCAGCCACTTCCGGTACCAATATCAAGCAATTTTTTATTTTTTATTTTTGATTTTTTACTTTCCTCCCATATCCAGTTTACAAGCTCCTCCGTTTCCGGCCTCGGTATCAGCGTATGTCTATTTACATAAAATTTCATCCCTTCAAACCAGGCCTCACCTAAAACATATTGAATGGGTTTGTGAGTTGCTAACTCCTGTAAAATGCTATCCAGCTTCGTTATCAGTGCGTTGGGTAGCAACTGCTGTTTATCCAGCAGGCGGGCTACTTTTTTCTTACCGGTAATATGTTCCATCACCCAATCGGTAATATTGGCAGCCTCCCGTTCATCATACAAGATTTTCAGTTGTAAAAGGCTATGTTGCTGTGCCGATTGGATTGTCATGCTGCAATGTTAGCACCATTTGGTTATTTTTGCCCATTCCTTATGATGAAAACCGATCAGTCATATATGCACAGATGCATTGAACTGGCCCTGCAGGGTACCGGTTCTGTAGCACCTAACCCGATGGTTGGTGCAGTTTTGGTGCATGAAGAGCGGATTATAGGGGAGGGGTACCACAAGCAATACGGCCAGCCCCATGCAGAGGTTAATTGTATCACTAGCGTGACCGTTATGGATCATGAACTTATTCCGGCCGCTACCTTATATGTTTCACTGGAACCTTGTGCACATTTTGGTAAAACACCGCCTTGCAGCGATCTCATTATACAAAAAGAAATTAAAAAAGTAGTCATCGGTTGCCGGGATCCATTTAGTGAAGTAAATGGAAAAGGCATTGACAAATTGGAGAAAGCAGGTATTAACGTGGTTACTGGCGTATTGGAAGACGAATGCAAAGCACTCAATAAACGTTTCTTTACTTTTCATTCAAAACAAAGGCCCTACATTATTTTAAAATGGGCACAAACGGGCAACGGTAAAATTGGCTCTGATTTGCAGGAGCGTTTATTGATCAGCAATGAACATACCAATCGTCTTGTTCATCAATGGAGAAGTGAGGAAGCTGCCATACTTATTGGAACGAATACCGCTTTACTTGATGATCCCTCCCTGGATAACCGCTTGTGGAGCGGGAAGAGTCCGGTAAGGATGGTGCTTGACCTGCCACTGCGTTTACCCACATCTCTGAAATTATTTAACCGCGAGCAGCCTACGATTATTTTTAACCTGCTTAAAAATGAAGACGACGGTAATATTGTATACCACCAGATACAGGATCAAACCAATGTTATTCGTGAAATACTTAAAGCCTGCTTTACACTCGGGCTCCAAAGCATTATTGTAGAAGGTGGTGCAAAATTATTACAGACTTTTATTGATGCCGGCCTTTGGGATGAAGCAAGAATTATTACCAATGAACAACTAAATATCAGTAAAGGCCTGCACGCACCCATATTACAAAATCACCAGCAGGTTACAATAGAAAAATTATTTTCAGACACCATCACCTGTTATATCCCAAAACAAATAAACCCGTAAGCCTTAATGTTGTACCTCATCGGCAGTATTGTATTAACCAGTTACCTCACACTTGCTTTTAAAGTATGTGAAAGATATAAAGTAAATATATTCCAGGCCATCGTCTTTAATTATATCACCTGCGTTATTACAGGCTCATTTGTAAACGGATCATTTCCTGTAAATGCAACAGTAATGGCTACACCCTGGTTTAAATGGGCCTGTGTAATGGGGGTTTTGTTCGTCACTATTTTTAATGTTATCGGGTTTACTGCGCAAAAGATAAGTATAGCTGTGGCCTCTGTAGCCAATAAACTTTCACTCATCATACCGGTTATCTTATCAGTATACCTCTACAATGAAACCGTAGCGGGTTGGAAACTGGCGGGGGTTATCCTGGCTTTGGCCGCGGTGGTACTTACCTGTTACCAAACCAAACAACAGGAAGCACAAAAAGAAGCAGGCATAAAAAAATGGGAATATATTTTACCTTTTGCTTTATTTATAGGTAGCGGTTTGCTGGATGCACTCATTAACCATGTACAGAAACAATATGTAACCGAAGAGAATAAAAATGCTTATCTCATCAGCGGGTTTTTATCAGCGGCTGTTATTGGCTCTTTACTGCTGCTAATCCAATATAGCAGGGGAAGACAGAAATTTGAAGTAAAGCACCTGCTGGCAGGAATTATTATTGGCATACCCAATTATTTTTCTATCTGGTGCCTTGTCCGTTTTTTGAAACAAAGCCCCTGGCAGAGCAGTTCGAGTATCCCTGTAAATAATATGGGTATTGTTTTGTTCAGTTCGGTGGTAGCCTGGTTATTGTTTAAAGAAAGATTGTCAAAGATTAATTGGGCGGGTATTGCCTTATCATTGATCGCTATTTACCTCATTGCTTTTGGTGACAGGATATGAGTAACCGTGACTATTACCAAACCATTGCACAATCCTCCATTGCCGAATTCAAAGACAGGGGCAGCAAATTTATCGCCCATGCTTACCCGGTTCAAACCGTGGAGGAATGCAAGGTTTTATTACAGCAATTAAAAAAAGAACATCCCAAAGCAGTGCATCATTGCTTTGCTTATCGCCTGGGATGGGATGGCAGCCTGTTCAGGGTAAGTGATGATGGAGAGCCAGCCGGAACTGCAGGAAGGCCGATACTGGGTCAGATAGACAGCAAACAACTTACCAATACAGCAGTGATGGTTGTGCGTTATTTCGGCGGCACTTTACTGGGTGTGCCGGGTTTGATACAAGCCTATAAATCTTCTACTGCCATGGCTTTGCAGTTAATGCCCATTGTGCAGAAGCCAATAGAGATCATGCATGAACTCCAGTTTGATTATACGCAGATGAATGAAGTGATGAACATAATAAAACAATCAGGCTGTAGTGTTGTGGAACAGGAAATGCAGTTATTCTGTTTACTTAAGATAGGCATCCCCAAAGCAAAGCTGGAAGAGGTATTGTACCGTTTGAAAGAGTTTCATACTATTGAGGTAAAAGCCATTCCAAATGTATGATTAGGCCTTCCCGGTTAACTTATATACATACAAACCCACTACTTCTTTTATAAAATAACTCCATTCATTCAATAGTGAAATATTTGGAATAAAGTAATTATCGGCGTCAAACTTTCGTGGTATTACCTTATAATCGCAGGGAGATGGAATAAAATCATACCCCGTTTTTTTAAAAAC
Source organism: Bacteroidota bacterium (assembly GCA_025356235.1). Classification (GTDB taxonomy): domain Bacteria; phylum Bacteroidota; class Bacteroidia; order Chitinophagales; family Chitinophagaceae; genus Sediminibacterium. Next base: position 1,668 of record JANXUL010000035.1, on the reverse strand, counting down.
ACTTACTGATCTCCGCATATGCAATGCGGAAGTAATTAAAATGAAGGGCGGCTGTAAGTGTAAAGAGTCAATGATTTTTTTTGAGAATACTCCATTTTCGAAAGTATTCCTTGACCTTGTTTCCATAATAATATCACTATCGTTTACATTGTTGGCCAGAAATTCTTTTCTTAAAAAAACTGATTCGGCAGGTTCATTTTGGGCCAGGCTGCCCGTACCGCCACTGATAATGATTTTTTTAATAATCCCCCGGTGGTATAAATTAGCCGCCTGAATAAATCTATCTGCGTTATTGCCAAAATATCCCCGGTCATTTTTATCGTATGCAGCCATGCCACCTAATAAAATTCCGGCTTCGTACGTTTTGGTAACTGGTAAATCAACAGGTGATGGCTGCCATAAGCTAACCATCGAACGATATATAAATGGATTGGTAAATAGAACACCAATCATGATAATGGCTATATAGAGCCGCTTCTTTATTTTTGGCGACTTGCTGAACCTCATCCAGATATACAGAATCATCATCCACCAAAAAGGAATGATCAGGAAATATAATATTTTGGATAGTATAAAAAACATAAGCAGTAATTAATAAAAAAAATAGCAAATCAATAACCTGGATTTATTTTGTAAACCGCTCACTCACCATCAATTCTTTACTTCCGGGTGTATATAGATAAAAACCTTCTCCTGTTTTCATGCCTAATTTTCCTGCGGTCACCATATTTACCAATAAAGGGCAGGGGGCATATTTTGTATTGCCAAAGCCATCGTATAAAACACGCAAAATGCTTAAACAAACATCCAATCCAATAAAGTCGGCCAGTTGCAAGGGTCCCATTGGATGCGCCATGCCCAGTTTCATAACGGTATCAATGGCTTCTACATCGGCTACACCTTCATATAAACTGTAAATGGCTTCATTAATCATGGGCATCAATATCCTGTTGGCAATAAAACCCGGGTAATCATTCACCACACAGGGAACTTTACCTAATTGTTTACTAAGTGCAACAATCGTTTCAGTAACTTCTTTCGTTGTGGCATAGCCGTTTATGATCTCTACCAATTTCATAACCGGTACCGGGTTCATAAAATGCATACCTATCACAGAGCCCGGCCTTTTGGTAACCGCTGCTATTTTGGTAATGGAAATAGAAGAAGTATTACTCGCTAATATGGCATCGGCCGGGGCCAACTCATCCAACTGCCTGAATATTTTCAGCTTTAGCTCAATATTTTCTGTGGCGGCTTCAACGATAAGCCCTGCTTTTGCAGTGCCGGCAACAATATCCGTTTGGGTACTAAGGTTTGATAAGGTTATTTTTTTTTGTTCTTCGGTAAGCATGCCCTTGCTAACCTGCCTGTCTAAATTTCTGCCGATTGTCTGTACCGCTTTTTCTAACTGAGCGGCGTTAACATCCACAAGAATTACAGTAAAACCATTTTGCGCAAATATATGGGCAATGCCGTTACCCATGGTACCGGCACCAATAACAGTTATATTTTGTAAAACCATGATCAGAATTGATTTTTGATTGATCGCCAAAATGCTTCCGGCAAATGTAAAATCTTAGTCTTCTATTTAGTATATTTATTTAAGAAGATTTTTAAGGGTACACAGACTATGTTGATAAACATGTATTTAATCAACGAATATCGGGT
>JANXUL010000285.1 GCA_025356235.1 Bacteroidota bacterium | reverse complement strand
TCCGCTCCCAGATAGCATTTCCGCTATTTACTCCATTACGCTAAAATGAACGAAGTCTAAAGCCAAGCCTTTTATCAATAATTGAGCATTTTTGTACTTCAACAGTATATCAAAGCCAGGCATCGTTCATTTCTTAACGCTTCATTCCGTAAATTTCTTAACGCTTTTTTTCAGAGGCCATTTTTAACACCAGTAGAAATAGGCCTTTGCGCTTATTATGCCTAATCCTAATAATTTAATTGTTGTTGAACATTAAATGCTTTGTAAATAGGTGTTTATTTTTTTGAGGACTGTCTAACCTGCAAAGCGAAATTTAGCCCGAAACTGTTTAGTTTGATATTGCCCAGGCCTACTCCGGTAAATGGTATTTTCGCATACGGTTCAATTATCAAAGACATGGTACTACTGATCCTTTTTTCAAACCCGGCAGATATATGAGCAATGGAAAGAATGTGTGTATCGGTTGAGGCATATGACGCACCCTTAGTTACAGGTAAACCATTGCTATAATAAAAATAGTTATAATCCTCCTTCGTCATAAAATAAGAAGAAAGCCCTGTACTGATAAAAGCACTTGTTTTATCACGGTTGCTAACTATATAACGAACCGATAGTGGTACTTCCCACATACGGCAATAGCCTTCTACATTTTCTAATTTATAATAACTTAGCCAGCTACCTTTTGGTGCGGTAAAATCTGCTCCGGCAAGCTTATAATTTTTCTGCGTATAAATAGCACCTGTATGAATGGACCATTTAGTATTAAAATGATAACCTGCCAGTATACCCAGATTGATACCCGGATTAACTCCATAGGTGAATTTGACGGTGCTTTTGTCTACCCCTGCCAAAAATGAATAACTCCACCTGCCTTGTGACGCAACTGTAACCGTTTTTTTGCTAACAATTATAGGTTGGATAGCAGGTTCTTCTCGGGGTTGTGAAACTGTTTCGGAGGCCTCTTTCACAATAGGTGGGTTTGATACTATCAGCTTATCACCATCCATCTTAATAGGTGTTTCTGTTGATTGGGTAGCATTATTTTTTGAAGCAGGTAATGTTGCCTTATCAACCCCATTTGCATCTGCGGGTATTACCTTCACAGGTGAAACAGTTAACTGGTTCGAAGGATAAGCAGGCTGTTGTGTCACTTCATTTTTTTCTGCCGTTTTTATTGCTGAAGTTCTGTTAATGGCTGCAGGAATACGTATACCTGTTTTTTCTACAGGTAAGCGTTTGAGGGATAAATCTGATGTGGACATGGACGACTGTTTATCCATTGCAGACTGTAAGGTAACAGGTTGTGTTACAGTTGCGTTTTTTTGAATAGCCGCTACAGAATGATCGGTAGAAACCTGTTTTTCAGCTTGGGTTGTATTACTTGTTTTGTTATGGGCAATGGGGATGATATTTTTTTCTGTGGTTGAGCCGTCACCCTTTTTTTGTAAATACCACCAGGCTGTGCCACCTAATAATAAGGCAGGAAGTAACCACCAAAAAAAGAAAAATTTTCTTTGGGGTTTCTTTTCTTCAGGCAAAACTTTGTCCAGCTCAACCTGCATCGCTTGCCAGTTAGCCTTACCGGGAACTTCATATTTCCCGGCAGCTTCTTTGCTCAAGCGATCTAATTCATTATCGTCATCAACGCTATACATATATTCTGTACGCTGTTTTTTGTGTAATTATTTTTCTAAGATTGTGCCTGGCTTTCGACAGGTTCGATTTTGAAGCCCCCACACTGATATTCAATTGCGAAGAAATCTCTTCATGGCTGAAACCTTCAATAACAAAGAGGTTAAAAACAGTTCTGTAAACAGGCGTAAGTTTTCGTACAGCTTCAATAATTTCATTGTACATCAATTTATCAATCCCGCTTTCCTGTGTATCTGCAAAAGTCTCACTTTCTTCACTAATTTCCTGGCTAACCAGCTTCAAATGTGTCCGTCGCAAATGATCGATGCAGGTATTCACCACAATCCGCTTGAACCAGCCTTTCAAAAGAGCTTCAGGCTCGCCCCCTCGGCGACTGTCGAACTGATTAATGTTTTTAAATAGCTTGATAAAAGATTCATTGGTTAATTCCTCTGCATCTTCCACCCGGCTAAAATACCGGTAACTTATTTTCATAGCATAATCATGCAGCAGGTAATATAAGTCTCGCTGACTATTTCGATCGTTCTTGCAACAACCCGCAATTAAAGTTGATATCTGATGAATCTCCCTGGTCAATTTTTTTTAATCAGGATACGAGGTTAAATAACAGGCTCCTGGGTTAAAACTACTGTTAATTCAAATAATACGCAACGAGAATGTGTAAGGTTGCTTTTGAGAAAGAAATCTGGGTTATACAAGCCCGGTAGTTAATAAAGTGACCCATTTACCCCCCGGTTCTGCCGTCGCGTACCTTTTTTTTCTTTCCGGAAGTCTTTTTTTCAAAATCCGTCACCTCTTTTGGCTTGGGTTTTTCGGGGAGGGTCATAGTTTTACCCTTTGTAGTATCGTTAGCACCATTCACACGGGGCAGGTTTTTAGTAATATCCTCCGCTCCGGGTTCCTGTAGCTTATCGAGGATATATTTTTCAGATTTGAGAAGGTAACCGGTTTGCGGGTAATAATATTTCCAGGTACCGTGGCGCAGAGAGCTTGCCTCCGTTTTTACGATTACCTGCTCGTATTTATTAGGGTCTTTTAAATCCTGTACATCCAATGTATCATAAGCTTTGCCCGGATTAAAAGCCCGCCAGCTTTCTTCCCGTTCCAGGCCGGCAACAGTAAAATAACGGCAAAGGCCGTTTTTATTGCCCCATCTGTAATTTTCCACTGCCAGCAGGTCTTCCATGAGGTTAAACCTTCTCCAGGTACCTTCTTTCAGGTTATTGATAAACAGGCCTTCTTCTTCATATCCCGGATTTCCACGAAGAGGGGCCACACGAATTGCCCATTTGCCTTGTTTTAATCCTTTCATATCTAAACAATCCAGCGTATCACCTTTAGTGCTTATCCGAAAGGTTTTGCATTGGGCAGAGGCCTCCAGTGAAAATATTATGAGCAATGGTAGCAGCAGACAACGCATAATTACTAAATTGAGAACTCGAAATTACAAACATTAAATACTGCTATGAGAAAATTAACAATCCTGTTATTGTTGTTACTGGCTATTGCGGGCCAGGCACAAATTAAGCCTACACCGGCTGCTGAACGTTTAAAAACCAATGCCCAACGAAAGGTGTTACAACAAAAATCATTGGTTAACAATACCAGTTTCCGTAACGTAGGCCCCAATATTATGAGCGGAAGAGTGGTAGATATAGATGCAAACCCTGACGACCCGGCTGAGTTTTATGTTGCGTATGCTTCCGGCGGTTTGTGGTATACCTCTAATAACGGGCAAAGTTTTGTATCGGTATTTGATTCTGCAGACGTACTCACCGTGGGCGATATAGCAGTGAACTGGAAAACGCGTACCATCTGGCTGGGTACCGGCGAAGTAAACAGCAGCCGCTCTTCGTATGCCGGAATTGGCATGTACCGCTCGGTTAACAATGGTAAATCATGGGAGTACATTGGTTTACCGGAAAGCCATCATATTGGTAAAATACTGTTACATCCAACTGATGATAATATTGCTTGGGTAGCTGTATTGGGACATTTATATTCCCCCAACAAAGAAAGAGGTATTTACAAAACCACCGATGCCGGTAAAACGTGGAAGCAGACTTTATATGTTGATGAAAATACGGGAGGGATTGACGTAGATCTCAACCCCAAAAATTCCAATGAGTTATATGCAGCCATGTGGTACAGAACCCGTCGTTCTTGGAATTTTGAAGAAAGTGGTAAAACGAGTGGTATATACAAAAGCACCAATGGCGGAGACAGCTGGGAATTGGTTTCAAAAGAAGGCAGTGGCTTTCCTTCGGGAGAGGGCGTTGGCAGGATAGGAGTGGCCGTTTCGCAGCAAAATCCAAATACGGTATATGCGGTAGTAGACAATAATTTTCATCAGGCAGATACTACTTTGCGAAAAACAGATTCAACCCGTTATGTACTGCGTGATTTTAAAGACCTTACCAAAGAACAATTTCTTGCATTAGATGATAAAAAACTGGGCGCTTTTATAAGTTCCAGGCGCAACGGTATCCCATCCAAATATACAGCAGCATCGGTTAAAGCATCAGTAGCCAATGGCAGTTTTCCACCATCGGTTATATGGGATTATTTATTTGATGCTAATACAGCCTTGTTTGAAACACCTATTATTGGTTGCGAATTATACAGAAGCGATGATGGAGGGAAAAACTGGAAAAGAACAAATACCAAACCACTTACCATGTACAGCACGTATGGTTACTATTTTGGTAAAGTATTTGTAAGTCCGGTAAATGATAATAAAATTGTGCTAACAGGCTTTGATATTGAGATGAGTACTGATGGCGGAAAAACATTTAAAGCTATCGGGCGGGAGAATGTACACGCAGATCATCATGTGGCATGGATAGATCCGAAAAAAGACAGCCATATAATCATTGGTAATGATGGCGGGTGTAACATTACTTACGATAACGGTGAACACTGGTTCAAAGCCAATACACCACCTGTTGGGCAGTTCTATAATGTTACTTTCGATATGGCCAAACCCTACAATGTATATGGTGGCTTGCAGGATAACGGAACCTGGTATGGGGCCAGTAATACGAAGGAAAATTATGACTGGTACGATTCGGGCGAAAATCCTTACAAGGGTATTTCAGGTGGAGATGGTATGCAGGTGCAGGTAGATTGGCGTGATAACAAAACTGTTTACAGTGGTTCGCAATTTGGTGCGTATGCACGTAAAAACCTGGCAACGCAGGAATCGAAGTCTGTGCGGCCAGCGCGCGACCTTGGCGACCCTGCTTTGCGCTACAACTGGCAAACACCTATTTTATTAAGCCGGCATAACCAAGATGTTTTTTATTATGGCAGTAATAAATTTCACCGCTCTTTTAACAGGGGAGATAGTTTGGTAACCATGAGTGCCGATCTGTCAACAAATCCAAAACAAGGCGATGTGCCTTTTGGTACCACTACAGCTATTTCTGAAAGCCCTATGCGTTTTGGTTTGTTGTATGTGGGTACTGATGATGGTAACATACAAATAACCAAAGATGGTGGGTACACATGGGAACTCATTACGCATAAATTACCTAAAGACCTGTATGTGAGCCGCGTAACTGCAAGTGCTTTTAAAGAGGGCAGGGTATATGCTTCATTGAACGGATACCGGAATGATAATTTTCTTCCCTACCTGTATGTAAGTGAAGATTATGGAACTACCTGGAAACAAATAGGAAAAGACCTTCCGGCAGAACCCATTAATGTGATCAAAGAAGACCTTACCAACGAGAACCTTTTATACATTGGTACGGATGGTGGGTTATATGTAAGTTTAGACGGGGGCAACAATTCTATGATGTGGAGTAAAGGTTTGCCATATAGTGTACCCGTTCATGATATCGCTCTTCAGCCCCGCGAAAACGAACTCATACTCGGCACCCATGGTCGAAGCATTTACATTGCGAAACTGGATGATGTGCAGAAATTAGTAAAAAGCCCTGAGTATCGGGCGAAGAGGGAAGAAGAAGTAAATAAAGCCAGGTAGGGAAGTCAAATAAGTAATAACGAATCCTGAATGATGAAGTGTTTTTTTGTTTTATCATTCAGGATTTTTTTTGTAAAATCCAAAGATCCTGCCCACCTGTTTTGTGGGGATGTACCGCTCCATCATAATATTCCAGTATTGTAAAATAAGGTTCAATCATTTTTTTAAAATGTGTGGGTTGATGGTAGGTCGACATCATCCTATGCCCCTGTTTGAAATACGTTTGCGTATAAAGCCCTTTCTCCATCAAAATCTTCTTTTCTACCGGTAATAATTTTTTGTAATAATAAAGCCCATGTGTTGTGATAAGCAGGATGCCATTGGTTTGTAAAATACGGTTCAGTTCAATTAGCCAGTTTACCTGCTGGTTCGCTTCAATATGGGTAAATACAGATATGCCATAAACCAGGTTAAAGAATGATGGTGCATATAACATTGGAGGAAAACCATGTATTGCAGTGAAGCAAATATTTCGATAGTTGTTTTTATTCCAGTCGATTATTTCTTCATTAACATCACAGCCATACAAAATGGTATGTGGCTGTAATGCGGATAAATGACGGATAATTCTTCCTGCACCACAACCCCAATCCAGAAGGCATGGGTTCTGGGAGTTGATATAGGGGTTTGTCCATTCCGTAATTTCTCTTGCAGCCAGTTCACCATCCTCAATAAATTTTTGGTAAATGAGGTGATAGGTTTCATACAATGCATAATCGGCAGGTAAAACGGTCTGGGGATGTTGTTGTTTATACACTTGATTGGCCTTCCTGTTGTGTAATTCTGATATGCGATAAAGCAAGATATCTAACCATCCCGCTAAACGGAACTTGTAAATAATATATTTTAGATAAGGTTTCAGTCGCAAAATATATAGGTAGAATAGAAGTCCAATTAGTATCAAGTATCCAACATACAGCAATCTTACTTTTTCACCGAACTATTCCTCTCTATCAAACTGCTTTTCAATACAACCCTATCTATACGGTTGCCAAAAGTTTTTTTCTCGATCATCCGGAATAATAACTCGGCTGATTCCTTGCCAATTTCAAATGCCGGTTGTGTAATAGTAGATAAAGAAGGAGAAAGTAGTGAAGCAGTACGCAAATTAGAGAAGCTGATCACTTTTAATTGTTGCGGAATTTTTAATTTGATTTCATTGGATGCATAGTAAGTTGAGATAGCCAATTTTTCAACCGACGCGAAAATACCATCGGGCCTATTTTTACGCGCAAGTAATTTTCTTAGCAAAGCAACATTGGCGATATTGTCGTTACTGCATTGAATGACCATCTTCGGGTCAAATACTATTTTGTATTTTTCTAAAGCAGCCTCATATCCCATCATCCTTTTCTGCGTAGTTGACAGGAAGCCGGATACACATAAATAAGCAATTTTTTTACAGCCGGCCAGTATCAGGTGTTCCGTAGCTTTAAAGCCACTTTCATAATCATCAGTGGTTACAGTAGGGCATTCCATTGTTTCCGGTACGCGGTCAAAAAAAACAATAGGCACACCTGTCTGGTGTAGATCAATCAGGTGTTTTACACTGGCTGTATCACCGCAAAGGGAGATCAATACGCCATCAACCCTTCCGCCCTGAAGGTGTTTAATGGTAGATTCTTCATTTTGAAAATCTTCGTGTGTTAAATAAGTGAGTACATGGTACCCTTTTTTTTGGGCTACCAGTTGAATGCCATCAATAGCCAGCGCGAAAAAATTATTGGCAATCTCAGGTATGACAACAGCAATGGTAGTGCTTTTATTTTTTCGTAACCCCCTGGCAAAAGGGTTAGGCTGGTAATTAAGTTTTTCAGCCATAGCCAACACCCTTTTTTTTGTTTCAGCACTTATTTCGTAACTGTCACGCAGGGCTTTGGATACAGATGATATGGAAAGTCCCAGTTCCTGAGATAGCTTTTTTAAATTAATTCCACTCATAAAATCAAATCAGTTAAAAAATAATTAGGGTGCGGATAGTGGAAAACAAGTATCTAAGATACGTTTTTTGCGAAAAAAAACGAAAACGTTTTCGTAATACTACCCATTCCATTGTAAAGGCACCCTGATGGGATAAAGAAGCTATACTAATAAAGTGGACAGAATGAGTATCTCTTTATACGCCCCGAAGGTTGTCATTGGAAAGAATTATTGTTTTAATAATTATTTCTCAGTGTACGGGGAGGATATGCCTGTTTTACGGTTCCAACCTATTACACAAGGCAATATGGTTAGCATACTTACAGGGGTGGTATTTGAATGTTGAAAAGAGATTCATACAATTGGCAAAAAAAGATGAACAATAACTATAGAATGTTGACATCTCCTTACTTCAACATTCTATAGTTATTGTTCATCTGTTCGATATTCTTCCCCTCTTTTCTCCGATGATTATTTTTTCCGAAGTGCTTTATACCGCATCATGGCTTCAATATAATAATAATCAGCATAGGTTAACGGCACATCCACTTCTGAACTGCCAGGCAAACTTCCCGTGCTGTGTTTTAAAATGAAACCCCCATTCTCTCCAACAGGAGCTGTATAGGTTCGGCTTGCTAGGGTCCTGATGGTTTGCTCTGCAAAGCTTATATAGTATTGACTTTTCTTTGTATCAACATATTTACTGAGTTCAAGTAATGCAGAAGCCGCAATAGATGCTGCGGAAGCATCACGGTAAGTGGCAGGTATATCAGGCGAATTATAATCCCAGTAAGGAATTTTATCAGCCGGAAGCGTGGGATTGTTCATGATATAGTTGGCAATTTTATTCGCCTGCACAAGATATTTGGGATCTTTGGTGGAACGGTACATAACTACGTATCCATACAATCCCCAGGCCTGTCCTCTGGCCCATGCAGAGTAATCTGCATAGCCCTGTGCGGTTAGTTTTGCGTTTACTTTACCTGTAGCAGGGTCATAATCCACCACATGCCAGGAACTATTATCCGGTCTGTAATGATTTTTCAGGGTAGTGTTAGCATGTGTAACCGCTATTTTGTAAAAGGATGAATCGCCACTGTATTGTGTGGCCCAAAAAAGTAATTCAAGATTCATCATATTATCAATAATCACGGGGAACTTCCATTTTGCAGAGGCATTCCATGATTGTATACAGCCAATCACAGGATTAAATCTTGTTGACAATGATTTGGCACTGTTTAACAATATTTCCTGATATTCTTTGGTTGGCTTTAAACGGTTAGCATTGCCAAAGCTGCAGTACATCATAAAACCAAGGTCATGTGTACCTTTATTGAATTGTTCTTTTTCAAGTAATTTTTCAGCCCTTCCTGCTTCTTCCCATAAAGAGGCGTCATGCGAATATTCATACAGGTAATTTAATGAGCCTGGATAAAAGCCGCTGCACCACCAGCTTGATTTACTAGTTTCAGATTTTTTAGTCAGGGGATAATAAGTCTTAGGCAGAACATCTGCCGGTAAATTTACTCCCATGCGTTTGTATTGTTCGATAGCCTGCTGCAATGCAGTGTCTATAACCAGTAGTAAGGATGGTTTTGATTTTTGTTGTGCAAACGTAACGCCCCACATGAGTAGTAAGGCAAATGCGAAAGGGTATTTTTTGTTTCTGCGCATAGCTAAATGGATTTGGTTAAAAAATATTGTCGAAAGTAAAAGAGAATGCCACACCCAAAGTGTGGCATTCAACTCGCTTAATAAAAAAAGAACAACCGATGATTAATCCGGAATTTTGTCCAGTGCAGGAACATTCAGTTCGGCTCCTGAATAACCAATATTCTGATTGAGTCGTCCATCCGAATTGCCATTGATAGCAGATTGAGGGATGGGCCATAATACATGGTACGGGCTTATCTTCATCATATCTTGGTGGAGGGTGACAAAATTCTTTTTATAAAATATATTCTTTTCTAAAATTCTGTCTACCATAAAATTAGAAGTAGAGAAATTGGCCAAGGTATAGGTTTTGCCATTGTATGCCTGTCCCGTTTTAGCAAACAAATAAGCAATCCTGGTTAACTCTGTTTTACGTCCTTCCTCATAATATAATTCTCTTGCCCTTTCATCTAATATGGTTCCCACATTTACATTGGCTGAATTAATATACGGACTACATTTAGCCCGGGTTCTTACCGCATTTACATCGGCCATGGCAAGATCTCTTTGACCTTTCCATACATAGGCTTCTGCACGAATTAAATAGGTTTCTGCCAAGCGCATCACATACCAATCTGTATGACCACCTCTCATTGGGGTGTTTTCAGTATCGGGAATGTATATCTTGTAGTGAGGCCATGGGAACCAGGTGCGTAAAGTGTCTGAGCATAAAAGGGTTCCGGTTGAACTATACAGTTGTAATCTTTGACCATAAGACGGGTCAGTACCTTTTAATGCAGGGCTGCTGTAACGAAGGTTTTCCATGTACATCCAGTTACCGGATGTTGAATCATGCCTAAGATCATTTACATCATCCCATATTTCAAAATAGTGGTAAGATGTTGAACGGCAACGGCCAATGCCACGACCAAACATTTGCATATTATCAATCTCGATATTAGCAAGTGGAGAAATGCCTACATTGCCTTTAGGTGTTCTGATACCTGCTATGGATATACCCGGAACAGCCTGGCGCATTGATTGAATACCATTTGCGAAATTATTAGGAATTCCGAAACGTTCTGTTACAAGGTAAAGCACTTCTGTATTGGCCGCAGCTGCTTTATTTTCAGGACGGTGTAAATCCCAGGTTACATTTTTGGCTGCATTGGCGGCATCAATTCCAAATCGATTGGTCATTAATTTATATGCACCATTATTGATAACGGCACTGGAGGCAGTGATTGCGTCATCAAACAGGCCTAAGGAAAGATTTATTTTTGCTAATAAATGATAAACGGCCCCCCTGTTTACATCACCTTTATCTGCAGCCCAGGGTACCCAAAGAGCAGCAAATTCAAGGTCTGTTTTCATACGCTGTAAAATCACTTCTCTTTTAACGGTAGCATAATCCGTTTTTACAGTGTTTAATTCCTTTAATGGACAAGGAACATCTCCAAACTGATTAGTTAACCTGTAATAATTATAGGCCCTGAAAAAGTAAGCCTTACCCAAAATAATATTTTTAGTTGCATCCGGGATAGCCGTTGCAGCGGGTAAGCGGGAAATAATTGTATTAGCTAAACGAATACCAATCCATTCTTGTTCCCAATAAAAACCAATTCTATTGAAATCTCCACTGTTCAATTGGGCATCTGGTTTAATTTGGAGATCCATGTTTTGTGCGGGACCGGTTTTGTCATCTGTTCCGTCTACTGCTACTTCCGAAAAGATGGTTTCTGTAATAATGGGAGCGCCATCACCATACCATTCATCGCGGAGCGATCTCGAACATCCGTTCAAGGCGGCATTAAATCCTACAGCATCTACCAATGTATTTTCCGGTGAATTGATAGATAAGGGTTTGGGATCCAGCCAATCTTTTTTACAACTCTCTAAGACCATCGTACCCACAATGATGATGGCGGACAGGCTTAGTATTTTATATAAACTTTTCATGTACATTTTATTTAACGGGTTATCTTATAATGTAAGGTTTAAGCCAAAATTATAGGTTAAAGGGATTGGAGAGATGTTGGTAGTACCACCACCATTAACATTATTCGTACTGCCATGGAATTCAGGATCGAAGTATTTCCAGTTAGAAAATACACCTGCATTTACTACGTTGAAATAAAATTTCAAAGCATCTATTTTCCATTTTTTGGTAATTTCTGCCGGAATCGTATAGGCAAGACTGATATTACTTAATCTGATAAAAGAAGATTTTTTAAAATAGTTCCAAGTGATACCCCCACCTCTTTGTCCATACAATTTTCCATATTCATTAGAAGGATTGGAAGGAGTCCAGTAGGGTATTTGATAGAAGTTAACACGATCATAGAAAACGAGTCCCTGGTTTCTTTCTCCATTTGTTGCTTCATTGAATCTGCTTGACTGACCTACTTTAGCATAAAGGGTAAAAGAGAAATCCCAATTCTTAAAAATTTTGAATTCGTTTCTCAAATTCCAGGAGTAAGATGGGGCAGTGTTACCAACAAACCTTTTATCATCAATACTGTATTTTCCATCTCCATTTCCATCAACCAATCTAAAATCGCCGGGTGCAAATCCGTATGATTTTGCCAAGGCGGCATCAGCTGTTTGCCAAACCCCTTGTACAGGATAATCGAAAATGGTGGTGATAGATTTTCCAATAAACCAGCCATTATTTATGTCATCTTTTTCTGAACTGCCAATTTGTTTACCTGTTGCATCATAATCGGGTGTGGCGCCGTATAAATGAATAATTTTGTTTTGGTTAGTCCAAATTCCAAAACTGGTATTCCATGAAAAATTCTTTTTTTGCATGTTAATCGTATTCACACTGAATTCAAACCCTTTGTTTTGCACTTCACCCAGGTTTACCAATACAGAATTAAATCCTGTAACTGTAGGCAATGAACGGTTAACCAACAAATCTTTGGTAGTTCTGTTATAAAATTCGAATGAGCCACTTACTATACCCTTAAACATGGAGTAATCCAAGCCAATATTTATGGAACTGTTTCTTTCCCATTTTAAATTAGGGTTTGATAAGTTAGTTGCGGCAACATACGCTGTGTTATACGTTAATCCACCTGAAGTAACAAAATTGTACGTTCCGGAATTTAAATTTGATAAGGCGGCATACCGGCCAATTTGTCTATTCCCGTTTTCGCCGTACGATACCCTTACTTTAGCATAATCCAGCCATTTTGAAGTTCTAGCCATAAACTTTTCTTCGCTAAGTGCCCATGCAAACGCCAGGGAAGGAAAAGTAGCTCTGGGGTTTTGTTGTCCAAAAGCAGAATAGCCATCTCTACGGGCAGTTGCCGTAAAAAAATAACGTTGGTTATAATTGTAAGTAACCCTGCCCATTAAGGCATCACCTGTTTCATATTGGTCATCGCTGTTAACGATAGGAGGTAGGGTGCCCGATTGAATGGAATTGAAACCCAGGTTGTCATTCGGCAAGAAATTTTCGGCCTGAATATTGGTATTCCATGATTGGAATTTTTCTGCATTAAATAAGAAAGTTGCTTCGATAGCATGTTTGCCGAACTTTTTATTCCAGCGGAGGATATTATCCACCTGCCATGAATAAACGGTTTGGTTTCTCCTGTTTACGATTCCTTTTCTGGCTGCTACGTCGGGTTTTAACGAAGATATATGTTGGTATTCACGTAATACATCATAACGGGGAGAAAAATTAACCTGGTACGAAAAACCAAATGGCAATTTACCTTTTGCAAATATTGAAGCAAAAAAATCATCATATTTATACAAGCGTTTTGTATAGGCCTGATCTAGAAAAGGATGGGTATTAGAACCCGGATCATCATTAGGGCTTTGTCTGATGCTTACACCATCGGCCGCATAGAAGGAGCCCCAGGGTGTAGTAGAGGCAATATCTCCAAACCTAACAGGAACGGTACTCTCATCTCTATTGGAATATTGAAAATTAATGCCCACCGTTAAAAACTCCGCTGCTTTTGCTTCTAAATTAAAACGGGTACGGAAGGTTTTATATTTATCACCAACTGTTAAACCTTCATTGGTTAAATAACCCAGAGAAAAATAATAATTATAATCGTCTCTTCTCTGCGCAATACTTACCGTATGATCATGTTGTAAAGCGTTTTCATTATAAATCTGCTTTTCCCAGTCAATGGATTGGCCGGCTTTGTAATTGGCTAATTCAATGGGTTTATACTGATTGCGGGCAAACCATTCTGCAACAGGGTCGCCGGCTGGGTTTGCACCATTTAATGCAAACCATTGATTCAGCGAAAAATCTGAAGGCAATTTTGAAGGGTCGGTGAATAAATATTTTATTCCCGGTTTAGAGGTAGAATCAAAATTGGTTTTAGCCCATTGGGCATCGGCACGAAATTGTAAAAATTCAGTCGCATCTAATAAATGGGGTTGTTTTGCCACTTTATTAATACCCAGATTACTGTTAACAGTAATTACCGGTTTTCCCACCTTACCTTTTTTTGTTGAAATAAGTATAACGCCGTTTGCCGACCTTGCTCCAAATACGGCTGCAGAACTGGCATCTTTCAAAATGTCGATGGTGCCAATATCATTGGGATTAATATCGGCCATTGTTCCGGGATAAATAACCCCATCCAATACAATCAAGGGATCTGAGCTGGCTGTTAAGGTACCTTTACCCCTTATCTGTAAACTTGAACCTGCGCCTTTGGTGCCGGGGTCAAAACCAACATCTAATCCGGGTGCATTGCCCCTTAACATATCTTGTACCGATCTTGGATTTTCATTTTCCAACCGGGAGGCTTTTATTTGTGTAACGGCTCCGGTTAAATCTTTTTTACTTTGGGTACCATATCCAATTACTACCACATCATTCAGGCCCGATACCTGTTCGGTTAAGGCTACTGTCACAGCAGCTCCGTTTTTAACGGCAACTTCTTTGGATGCGAATCCTGTTGAAGTAAAAACGAGTATCCCGTTTTCAGGAACGTTTTTAATGGTAAAAGCACCTTGCGCATCTGTTACAACGCCTTTGTTAGTACCTTTTATAAAAACACTTACACCTTCAAGTGGTGCGTTTTTACCATCGGTTACTTTACCAGAAATTGTTGCGGGGGGCATGTTTAGTGCCGAAAATAAATGGTTTTCTGTTCTTCGCGCCTGCGCAGTTAAGGCAAAGGAGCCCAGAAATAGTAGAAAGCATACAGAACGGAGTACGCCTCCTGTAGGGGCATGGAGAGCTTTGGTGTTTTTTTTCATACGGCCAGAATTGATTTAGAATGATAATAACTGCACACCAGCAATCGTTTCTCGTGTTGTTTAACAGCTATTAATTGTTCGTTAAATTAAATTAGTTTTCGAACTTTGAGCCAATAAGCAAAAACTTCTTCTACTTTTTCTACGAAAAGGTTTTCGTAAAATAAAGCTATCGGCCAGCTAGTTCGCAGTAAATTAGAGTTGCCTTCAAACTAAATGCTTGTCTCATGAAACGAAATATTTTTTCTTTTCTTATATACTTATTATTGGGCATCACCTGTTCCTCTTTTGCTATTTCGCATACCATGTTTCCATCATCTAACTTTTTTTCGCTGGCAATGGTCAAAAAACCTTTGTTTGTGCAGGTGTATAAGTTAAATAGCGCTACTCAAGCCACTATCTTGAGTGAATCAGGGGAAAGTGATAAATTAAAAAACAGCCAGGTTCTTGTGTACACCAAAAATGGGAAGGGTTATGTGCATGATAATATAACTTCCGCCGTGATAAGTATCAAAGAATTAGCAGCAGCCAATAATTTTAAAGCAGATGTTTCCGATGATCCCGCTGTGTTTAACGAAAACAACCTGAAAAAGTATGCGCTCATTATTTTTACCAGTACCAATAATGATGTATTTGATACTGATGAGCAACGCGTGGCTTTCAGAAGATACATAGAAGCGGGGGGTGGTTTCGTAGGCGTTCATTCAGTAACCGGTACTGAACGGAACTGGAAATGGTTCAAGATGATGATCGGCGAAACATTTTCCTGGCATGCAAAAGGACAGAAGTTCAGTATAAAGAATATTGATCCCACACATCCTTCTATGAAAGGTGTTCCTGCTGTTTGGGAAAGGGAAGATGAATGTTATTTTGGTAAAGAACTGTATCCCGGTATGAAAGTATTGATGGTGCATGACCTGCATACTTTACAAATAGACCAGGCAGACTTAATTCTTAAAAATGCAGGGTCTTTTGCAGATTATTATCCTGCCGTATGGTACCAGCATTTTGAAGGCGGCAATATATGGATCACAACACTCGGCCATAGTAAAGAAAGTTACCAGGACCCTGTTTATAAAAATCATTTGTTGCAGGGAATTAAGTTCGTGGCCAATCAAAACAAAGGCATTAATTATTCAAACGCCCACGCCGTTAACAAAGACGACGCACTAAAAAATTAATCGCATGTCTGAAAAAAAACCATTCAACCGCAGAGATTTTGTGAAAGCAAGTTTAAAAGGTGGTATCGCTACTTCCATTGCTATGACAGGGTTTCCTACCATTGTACCCGCATCTGTTTTTGGTAAAAGTGCGCCAAGCAATAAACTGAATATTGCTGCTATCGGAGTAGGCCGGATTTCACGGGACCATGATATGGCAGAAACACTCAAGTATGACCATGCAAGAATTATGGCAGTATGTGACCTGGATAGTAAACGGCTTGAGAACGGAAAGAAATATATAAATGATTTTTACAGTAAAAAAGCAGGTAAGCCATACGATGGGGTAACCATGTACAGCGACCATCGTGAATTATTACTGAATAAAGATATTGATGGTGTATTGATAAGCACGCCAGACCACTCCCATGCTTATTTAGGTATCCATGCAGTAGAAGCGGGTAAAGATGTATACCTGCAAAAACCAGCTTCATTAACCATTGCTGATGGACGCGCATTGAGTAATGCTGTTCACCGCACGGGTAGGATATTGCAGATAGGCAGCCAGCAAAGATCATCCACACAATTCCGTTATGCGGCAGAGCTGGTGCGTAACGGAAGGATAGGTACTTTGAAAACAGTGTCTGTAGGTTTGCCAGGTGATCCAGCTGGTGACGAAGAACCAGAAATGCCAATACCTGCCAATTTAAATTATGAAGCATGGTTGGGTTCAACACCTTATATATACTACACTGAAAAAAGGGTTCATCCGCAAAATGATTATGGACGTCCCGGCTGGTTGCGCTGCGAACAATTTGGTGCAGGCATGATAACCGGCTGGGGTGCCCACCATGTTGATTGTGCGCACTGGGCCATGGATACAGAATATACCGGCCCGGTAGAAGTTTCAGGAAGGGCTGATTTTCCCAAGAAAGGATTGTGGAACGTGCATGGACTTTTTCAGACAGAAGGATTGTATGCGAATGGCGTAAAAATGATCATCAGCAATGAACTGCCAAATGGTATTAAATTTGAAGGAACGGAAGGATGGATTTTTGTTACCCGTGGCAATTACAGGGCGAGTGCGAGTGATCCGGTATTAAGCGATGCAAATACAAAAGCGTTAACAGCAAGTAACCATAAGATCATCACATCGGTAATTGGTGAAAATGAAATTAATTTATACAGGAGTGATGAACAACATGGTAACTGGCTGGATTGTATCCGTTCACGCAAACAACCCATCTCACCTGTTGAAGTGGGTCATCGTTCCTGCTCTACCTGTTTAATACACCATGTGGTAATGAAGTTGAAAAGAAAAGTGTATTGGGATCCTTTGAATGAAAGATTTCTTAATGATGATGAGGCTAATAGTATGTTGAACAGGCCACATCGATTTCCGTATGAAGTGAAGGGGTTGGTTTAAATAATTAATAATTATTGATCCAGGCACTGACGATGATAATTTTTAAAATGTAAACGAATGCGCAGTTTTTTTTTGTTGATAGGGGCGGGCATGGGGATAGGAATTGTAACTGCCCAGGAACCGGTAAAATTGATAACGCTGGATCCTGGCCATTTTCATGCGGCACTGGTTCAGAAATCAATGTATCCGCAGGTAGCGCCAACAGTATATGTATATGCAAAGAAAGGAGCTGACCTTGATCAGCACCTGGCAAAAATAAAAGGATATAATACTGCCGCAACCGCACCAACCAATTGGAAAGAGGTGGTATATGAAGGCGATGATTACCTATCTAAAATGTTGACAGAAAAAAAAGGTAATGTAGTGGTACTGGCAGGCAATAACCAGTTGAAAACCGATTATATTTTAAAATCCATACAGTCGGGGTTCAATGTGTTTTCTGATAAACCTATGGTGATTAATGAAAAAGGGTTTAGCCAGTTGAAACAGGCTTTTGAAACCGCTAAAAAAAATAAACTATTGTTGTATGATATCATGACAGAACGCTATGAGATCACAACCGTCCTGCAAAGGGTATTATCTATGCAGCCCACCCTGTTTGGATCATTACAAAAAGGTACGCAAGCAGAACCCGCGGTTACCAAAGAAAGCGTGCATCATTTTTACAAGTATGTTTCAGGCTCGGTCTTAACAAGGCCCGCCTGGTTCCTAGATATTGAACAGGAAGGTGAAGGCATTGTAGATGTAACTACTCACCTTGTAGATCTTGTACAATGGGAATGTTTTCCCGGTCAAACATTAGATTATACAAAAGATATCAGGTTAACATCTGCCAAACATTGGTCAACGACCATTAGTAAAGACCAGTTTACGGAGTTAACCAAAGTGCCTGTTGTTCCTGCTTACCTGAAGAAATACAGTGATGATAAAAATAACATCAAAGTGATGTCCAATGGTGAGATTAATTATACGTTAAAAGGCATACATGCCAAAGTTTCTGTAATATGGAATTACAAAGCGCCGGATGGAACAGGGGATACGCATTACTCTATTATGCGCGGTACCAAAGCCAACCTGATTATACGTCAAGCTGAGGAGCAGCAATACAAACCTACTTTATATATAGAGCCGCTGATACATACTATTGCTTATGAGAAAGAATTGCTGGCGGTTATTGAAAAAATAGCACAACAATACAAAGGGGTCTCTGTAAA
>JANXUL010000264.1 GCA_025356235.1 Bacteroidota bacterium | reverse complement strand
TTTCACTAGTGTCCGGTTAAATTAGGTTGATTTTCAATTGAATATGATTTTGTTCTTTGACATCTTGGTATAAAGGGTTATTAAAAAGGCTTGGTAAACGAGTTTTATCTAATAGTGATACGCTCATAATTTATAGTATTTCATAGGGTGATTGTTTAAGTTTCAATTTTGCTTTGATGATTGCTACTACCGTGTAAGTAATGATAGCAATATAGATTTGTGTTTTAACTGCATTTTCAGAAGCGCCCCAAAATGATTTTATTTTTAGGTGTTGTTTAATCCATTTAAAGAACAACTCAATCTTCCATCTGTTTTTATAAAGTAGTGCAATTTCGGTGGCTGGTAAAGTCAGGTTGTTTGAAAGGAACACAAAAGATCTCTTTTGCTCCGCATCATAAAACTTTACTCGTCTAAATACTTTTTCATATTTCTCGATTGAATTATACCCCTTCAATTTTATTCGTTGATCACACATTACACCGCTTGCCTTATCTGGTTTCTCTGCGGATACTCTGATAAAGGACAGATTGGCCTTTGACCTTATCACAAAATATGAATCATGCTTGTCAATAGTCGCCATGCGATCAAAGTCAATGTAGCCGCGGTCCATGATATAATAACCACCTGGCTCGTAGGTAATAAAATCTAATCCATTAACATCATGAACACTTGCTGGGGTAATATGCATGAAGACAGGAATGGCAGTTCTAACATCAAGTAATGTGTGCAATTTAACTGCTGCTTTTGCTCTTCTGAAAGTTGCCCACCAAAACACATTTAGACAAAGATCAATGGTTGTAGAATCAAAAGCATAAACATTACCCTTAATTGATACATCAAAATCGACATTAGAAATACATACTTTTTGAGCTTCAGCTATCAATTTATAGGCAAACATTTCAAAAATTTGGCAATCTCTTTTCTCGTTTGCTTCTGCCAAATTAGATCTTGAAATATTTTTTCCAAACCCTAAATGATAATGCTTTGTTTTATGTGCTGTTAAACAAACAAGTAAATCACGAAGGCTATCACGATTACTCAATTGTCCAAAAATCATGCACATCAACTGGTTCCAACAAGTAAAATGCTTTATCCATTTATTCCCTTGGAAAGAGTTAACACAGTGGTCAAAAATACGTGTAGGTAGAAAAGTGACAATTTGCGAAAAAACGTATTTGCCCTGATTCATAAACAAACTGATTTACAGTAAGTTATGAAATGACCCATTTCAAATCGTCACCGACTTATTTCCCCATGAAACACATATATACCAAGACTTTCAAAGAACTACTGACTATTTTTACCGGACACTAATGACCTTTTTTAATTCAGGCTCAAGTTCCGGCGGAATACATAGCTCCACTTTTTCATTAACCTGTTTGTACTTTTTCATACCCATATTTCATCTATTTTAAAAAATGATATGCAATTTCAATGCCCACGAGAGCCTGCTATCATTCGTTTAATAAAAAATTTAGCACTCCTGTAGAATTAATTCCACTTTTATAAATGAATGTGCCGGGCATAAATATTTCATCATTTTAAAAAAAATATTTTATGCAAAAACAGACAAATGCCAATAATGGCAAATTACCCCAAAGTAGTGAAGTGCCTGAAGTAAGTCCTGAATTCAGAGAATTTTTTATTGATGAAATAAAAGATATTTATTGGGCAGAAAAGCTTTTAACCAAAACCATTCCGAAAATGCAGAAAGCAGCAACTTCTTCGGAACTCGTAAGTGCGTTTGGAGCACACCTTACAGCCACCCAGCAGCATGTTGAGCGTTTAGAGCAGGTTTTTGAACTTTTAGGGGAAGTCCCGAAAGCAAAAAAATGTGATGCGATGGCTGGTATTGTTGAAGAAGGCAAGAGCATTTTAGAAGAAACAGAGAAGGGCACTCACCTGCGTGATGTTGGATTAATTTTGGCCGCTCAAAAAGTAGAACATTATGAAATAGCTACTTATGGAACCCTTGCACAACTTTCAAAAAGCCTTAGTAATAAGAAAATAAGCTCATTACTGGAACAAACACTTGTTGAAGAAAAAGAGGCAGATTTATTACTTACAGACATTGCAGAAAAAAGTATCAATTCTGCGGCAGCTATAGAAGACATAAGTGAAGAATTACCTAAGAGAACATCAAGAAAGATGGCCACAGCCTGATGATAACAATTTATTTTAAATCCGGATCAGTTATTGGTCCGGATTTAATTTGACTGTTATATTCGAATTACGCTGGAAATATCACACTACTTAAAAGGGGAATTATTATAGTATCGTTTTATACAGAAGGTTGAAAAGAATAATCGGGATAAACAAATCCGGCTTCCATCATCCTTACTAATAATTTTTTATGAATACTATACAACTCACCCACCGCAAACATATAACACTTGTAAAAGATTATTGTCAAACTGCTGCTGTTGCCAAACTTATCTATGTTACAGATAAAGAAAAGGGGATAACCCGGATAAAAAAAGGGCAAGGATTTACCTATTTATTAAATAATGTGTCGCTTAGAAATAAAGTGGAAATAATCCGTATCAGAAAGTTGGCTATTCCACCGGCCTGGACAAATGTATGGATATGTCCCAAAGAAAACGGTCACATACAGGCAACCGGATTTGATGCACGTGAACGCAAACAATATCGTTACCATCCATTCTGGAATATATTACGTAATGAAACTAAATTTCACAAACTGCTTGAATTTGGCAAACAACTCCCTTCCCTGAGATGGCAGATTGAAAAAGACCTGGCGCTGCCAGATCTTAGTGAAAGAAAAGTGGTTGCTGCTGTCATCAGTTTAATGGAGCGGACTTATATCAGGATAGGAAATACCGAATACGAAAAAATAAATGGGTCGCATGGACTGACTACTTTACATGATAAACATGTAAACATTGAAGGGGCCGGCATGGCCTTTTCTTTTAAAGGCAAAAAAGGGATTTATCATAGTATTACCCTGAAACATAAAAAACTTGCCCGGATAGTACAACAATGCAGGGATATACCTGGTAAAGAATTGTTTCAATATTACGATGCAAACGGACAGCGAAGACCTATTGATTCAGGAATAGTTAATCAATATATTAAAGAACATACGGGTGATGCCTTTACAGCGAAGGATTTTAGAACCTGGGCAGGCTGTGTGAACTTATTAAAGGCATTTAAAAATATTGGTTTGCATGAAAACCAGCATCAATGCAAACAAAATATTAACCTCGCATTGGATGAGGTAAGTAACAAACTGGGTAATACCCGGTCTGTTTGCAAAAAATACTATGTTCATCCCGGTTTGATCCGTTTGTATGAAGAAAAGAAAATAGTCACTTATTTGCAACAACTTGATAAAATCGAACAAAATGACAATAAAGCCAGTCTTACAGGTGAGGAGCAAGTATTGATGTCATTACTTGCCCTTCTTTCCTGAAAAATACCCTTTTGATGGGCTATGTTTTAAAAGATTCAAACATAATAATGACACCAGTCAATACCTTATGCTTTAAGCCGAAACTCGCAAAAAAATACCCTGGCCCTCTTTTATTTCAGTGTTCATTTTCATTATATACCCGGTAATTGCGGGTATTTGTTTCTACAATTTAGAGTCCCGGAATAGGGTCATTATGCCGTTAATGATGGCATACATTTTTACCTCTTATAAAAAAAATAAAGTCTTATGGAAACAAATGAATTCTTAGTTGAAGTACTAAATGATCTTATTAAGATCAATAATGACCGCATAAACGGCTACCAGAAAGCAGTTAGTGAAATAACAGCCACTGATGTGGATTTGCAGGCCATGTTTAGGAAAATGGCTAATGAAAGCCGCGAATATGTGCGGGAATTAAGCAACGCAGTTGAAAAACTGGGGGGCGAACCGGTTACCGACACAACTGTCTCGGGCAAGATATATCGTACCTGGATGGACATTAAAGCAGCTTTTGCAAGTAAGGAAAGACTCTCCGTTCTGGAAGCCTGTGAATTTGGTGAAGATGCGGCACAAAAAGCCTATGATGAAGCGTTAGGTTCAGATGCAGAAATGAATGCAGAAACACGTCAACTGATCATGGACCAAAAGTCATCTCTCCGAACATCACATAATATTATTAAAAAGTATCGTGACCTGCATGAAACTTTAGCCATATAAAAATTTTCTATAGTAGTTATTTCATGCAAATATTATTCAAATTGTTCTGCAGAAATAAAAGATGAAGATGTGTAAGAGCTGGATTACTTTTTGCTTGCCAAGGTAAAGAACATCCAGGATAATTCCATCAGCATCTGATGGGATGAAATAGTTTCCATATTTGCAGTAACGGGGCTGGTACATTTGTTGCCAGCCTTCTTTTTAAAATTAAATCTCAATAGTATGGATACTCCTACTGCACCCTATTTGAAGACACTAGTTGAATGCCATAACCAGTTATTAGCTGATGGTTATAAAGAAAATTTTGCAGTTATAAAAGGGAAACTGCATTCGCACGCAACCGAAAGATCTTATACTCCCGAAGAGGTGCATATTGTAAATTTTTACAGGTTTGAAGGACAAAATGATCCCGATGATGCATCCATCATTTATGCAATAGAGACTTCAGATGGATCAAAAGGAACATTGGTAGATGGCTATGGACCTTCGTCTGATGTTGATATCAGCCAATTTATTGTTGATGTTAAAGATATCAAAAAAAAGACCGCTGTAAAGTAAATACTACTGGTTAAACAGTATACCGTTGCTGGATGCAGGCATATTATTAAAAAAGCTGTAATTAAAAGCGGCTTAGATGAATTAAAAGAAGGTAGTTATCGTATTAGTATCAAAAGATATTTTTTAGTCAGAAGACCTGCTTATAATACCCAACAACAGAGATATTACAGCTATTATCAAAAGTACATGTATCAGTCCGCCTGCACTATATGCAAAAAAACCAATTAACCATCCGATTACTAGGATTACTGCTATGAGGTATAATATACTTCGCATATAATATTTTTTAAATGATTATAAATAAAGTAGTGTTGATTCCTTGATTCTTGACAATAAAAACAGTATCAAATATTAAATTCTGAAAAATACATCTACACGGAACGTTAGATAAATTTTCCGTATATACTCATTTTTTTGTACCACGACTAACGATAAAAAGTATTATACCTATAACAATTGCCACAAGTATCAAACCCGTCCATACACCGGCTTTAAAAATACCTGCAATTGCGGAGCAGCCGGGTAAAACAAATATTGCCAAGGATGACAATAAAACAATCATGAAAATATTTATTCGTTTCATAATACAAATATTTAGGTAAAGAATTTGATAAATATGATAATTGCTGCATCTTTAAGGCATACTATTATTTCCATTGCAAAAATGACAACTGATTATACGTTCTCACATAAATCCGTATCGTGAGAACGTATAATCAGGGTTAAGGCTATCCTTTTTTCTCTGCTTCTACTTTTGTCTTCTTACCGGTGATTTTATTTTTGTGCTTATACTTCCAGCCGTGTGTATTTTTTGCGTGAGGATGTACTACATTATGCATTTTATCTCCCATGG
>JANXUL010000244.1 GCA_025356235.1 Bacteroidota bacterium | reverse complement strand
ACTTAAGGGCAATCGTAACGAGCCACTATCCAGATAGAATGAACTTCCTTCTAAAGTAAATACCCTTGCCACCGGCTGCCTTTCTTCAATTTTCACCTGGAGTACCTGGTTATTATCAATAAACATTTCCGCATTCCTTACCCATGGGTTTCGTTCTACCACTGTTTCCATCGCCCTGATATTAAGTACCGACAATTGTTTTCCGGTTACCGGTCCGGCGGCATTTAGGATGTCCATTACATCTTTCTCATCAATGAACAGGTGCTTCTCCACGCCAGTAATTTCAATTTTTACATCGGCACACTGTTTTTGATCCTTTTTTTGCATCGCAGCACCCAGCAGCACGATCATTCCGATCCCTGCCAGCAGCCAAAATGCCCGAACCAATATTTTTTTCCAGTTATACTTCCGCATCTTCATTTATTCAGCAACAACTCTTTTACCGGTTGAACCAATGCATCAATATCACCGGCACCCGCCATAACAATTAATTTGGGCTGATTGTCGGCAACCCATTGTTTCATTTCCTCCTTACCCAATACCTGCTTTTTTGCAATAGACATTTTGTTAAGTAATAATTCACTCGTCACCCCTTCCATGGGTAATTCCCTTGCTGGATAGATGGGAAGGAGTATTACTTCATCGGCCATATCTAAACTTTGGGCAAATTCATCCGCCAGATCTTTGGTGCGGCTGAAAAGATGTGGTTGAAATACCAGGACAATCTTTTCTTTATCAAAAATGCTTTTCACCCCACTTAACAACGCCCTTAACTCTTCTGGGTGGTGGGCATAATCATCAATTAAAACATGGGTTTCGTTTTTAAGGGCATATTCAAATCTTCTCCGAACACCTTTAAAATCTGCAACCGCTGCTTTGATTTTATCATCATCAATATTCAGGTACTTGGCAACTGTTATAGCAGCTATACAGTTTTCGATATTATGTAAGCCACCCATGTGCAGCACCACGTTACTGATTGTCCAGGCTTTACTTACCACATCAAACCAGTAACTGCCCTCCTTCACTTTTATATCCGCTGCATATACATCCGCTTGCGCATTTTCAAAACTGTAAGTATAGTGATGTGCCGCTTTCAACTCATTACTGCGGGCCATACCGTGTTTTGTTACCAGGCAACCACCCGGCTTTACTTTCTGTGAAAACTGGATGAATGCATTCTCCACTTCTTCGGGAGTGCCATAAATATCCAGGTGATCGGGATCCATGGCTGTTATAACGGCTACATCTGGAACAAGTTTTAAAAAACTCCTGTCATATTCATCCGCTTCCACTACCACCACATTTCGTTCGCTGCTCCAAAAATTGGTGTTATAGTTGGCCGCAATGCCGCCGAGGAAAGCATTACACCCATAACCCGAGTGCCGCAATAAATGTGCGGTCATAGAAGTAACGGTTGTTTTGCCATGTGTTCCGCCCACACAAATGTTAAAAGAACTTTCTGTAATCCATTGCAATACATCACTACGCTTTACCACCGTATAATTGTGTTCGCGGTAGTAAACCAACTCTGCATGTTGTGCAGGAATGGCCGGGGTGTAGACTACTGCGTCGGTATCTTTTGGAATAAGGTCAATCCTTTCTTCATAATGAATAACAATACCGGCAGCTTCCAATTCGCGCGTAAGGGGCGTAGAAGTTTTGTCGTAGCCGCTAACATTAACGTTTTTGGATTTAAAATACCTGGCCAGGGCACTCATGCCAATACCACCGATACCGATGAAATATATTTTCTGTATGTCATTTAATTTACTCACTCGCAATATTTCAGAATTTCTTTTGCAATAATTTTATCCGCATTGTCAATAGCCAATGCTTTAATATTATCTCTCATTTTTTGTTGCAACAACTCATTTTTCGACAGGTCGATCACTGTGGTTACTAATTTTTCTTTTACTTCATCATCTTTTACCATTAACGCAGCATCTTTCCTCACCAAACTCATAGCATTGGAGGTTTGATGATTTTCTGAAGCAAATGGATACGGTACAAATACTGTTGGCTTTCCTGCTACACATAATTCTGTTACACTCATGGCACCTGCACGGCTAATGACAATATCTGCCGCTGCATAAGCCATATCCATTTCTTTTATAAACTCATTTATCCAAATATTTTCTCTGCCGGCAACTATTTCTTTATAGGATGCCGCATTTGTTTTACCTGTTTGCCAGATCAGTTGCAGGCCATTTTTTTCAAACGCATCAATATGTAATGCGATGGCTTCATTGATGCTTCCCGAACCAAGGCTACCGCCGACTGCCAGGACTGTTTTTTTTGACCGGTCTAACCCAAAAAAAATATGTCCCTCATGCCTGCTCAGTTTTGATCGGGCAATCGTTTGCCTTACCGGGTTACCGGTAACCATCAGTTTTTCTTTTGGAAAAAACTTTTCCATTCCATCTGTCGATACAAATATTTTAATGGCCTTCTTTCCCAACAGTATATTACTCTTACCTGCGAACGAATTACTTTCATGTATGAATGTGGCAATCCCTTTTGTTTGTGCATACCGCAATACCGGAAAAGAAGAATAACCACCTACACCCACTACCGCATCAGGTTTAAAAACATGTAAGATCTTCCTTACCTGCAAAAAACTTTTGATCAACTTATAGGGCAGCGTTATATTTTTAGCAAGTGAATGCCTGTTAAGTCCGGAAATATCCAGCCCCTCAATTTCATATCCTGCCTGTGGCACTTTTTCCATTTCCATTTTACCTTTCGCGCCCACAAATAATATGTCTATACCCGGATGCTCCTGCCTTAACGCATTGGCAATGGCAATAGCGGGGAAAATATGGCCACCTGTTCCACCACCTGCAATAATTATACGTCTCCCCCGCCCACTGAAAGGAGAGTTAGTATTTACTTCGTTTTTCTTGTTCTCCTCTGTCATTTAATTCTATACAATGGTTTTAACAACACCTTCTTCAGTGGGTTGGGAAATTAATTCCGATTTTCCTTCCATCTGTTCAACATTTCTGGCAACGCTTAAAACAATACCGATGGCACCACAGGTAAATAGGAACGAACTTCCGCCCATACTTACCAAAGGCAGCGTAACACCTGTTACAGGAACGAGATTTACATTTACGGCCATATTAGCAACGGCCTGTATTACCAGCGTAAAACTCAATCCCAAAGCAAGGAATGCCCCGAATGCATAAGGACACCGCCTGAAAATTCTTATACAACGATAAAGAAAGACGAGATAAATAAATATCATGAACGCCCCACCCAATAATCCATACTCTTCTATAATGATAGAATAAATAAAGTCATTGTATGCCTGCGGCAGAAAATTCCTTTGCCGGCTGTTTCCCGGCCCCAAGCCTACCAAAACACTTCCATTGGCAATTGCAATTTTTGCCTGCTGCACCTGGTAGGGCGTTTCATTATCCCTGGCATACATAAAATCCTGCACACGTTTAACCCATGTACCAAACCTTCCGAATGATTTTACTTTCTCTGCCATCACAGGTTTCTTAAGATCACCTTTCTGTTTTCCATCGTATGTTAACATGGATACGGCAATAATCATGGCCACGGGTATCAATGCCACACCAATGGTTAAGAAAATATGTTTCAGGCTCACTCGCCCGATAAACATCAACAACAGCGCTGTAGCACCTGTTAGCAATGCATTGGAAAGATTAGCCGGCATAATCAAGGCACAAATAATCAGCACCGGCGTAACAACCGGTATAAATCCTTTTTTAAAATCCTTGATCACTTCCTGCTTCTTACTCAACAACCGGGATATATACATGAACAAAGCCAGTTTTGCAAAGTCGCTGGTTTGCACTGTCATATTGATTATCGGCAGTTTGATCCACCTGCTGCCATCATTGATCTTTGCACCAAAAAATAAAGTATATAACAAGAGAGGAATGGATACTAAAAATAAAATAGTAGCCACTTTTGAAAAGATGGTATAGTTGATCCGGTGTAAGAAATAAATTAATACTAATCCAACCAAAGAAAAAGATACCTGCTTAAATAGATACACACTTGTATTGCCTTTATACATCTTATAGGCTAAAGAGCCGGTAGCACTATACACAACCAGGATAGAGATCAACGATAACAATACCACGATACCCCAGATATATTTATCTCCTCTCGTTCTTTCAACAAGCTGACCACGCATTCCACCGATAGTGGGCATTTGCGCAAACAGTGTATCTTTTATCTCACCCATATTAAGTTAGCATTATGGATTATTAATTACGAATTACGAGTTTGCTTATCCGTAATTTGTAATTAATAATTCGTAATTAATCCCCCTAGTTACAATTCCTTTACAGCTTCTTTAAACTGTGTACCCCTGTCTTCATAGTTTTTGAAAAGATCAAAACTGGCACAGGCGGGACTTAATATAACCACATCACCTTTGGTTGCCAGTTTGAAGGATGCATTTACTGCTTTCTTAGCAGAATCTGTTTCCACAATTACAGGTACAATATCTTTGAAAGCATCTATGATTTTTTTATTGTCGATACCCATACAAACGATTGCTTTTACTTTCTCTTTTATAAGATCCGCAATCAGTCCATAATCATTACCCTTATCGGTACCACCCAATACCAATACAGTAGGCTTGTTCATACTCTCCAGTGCAAACCAGGTGCTGTTTACATTGGTAGCCTTACTGTCGTTGATAAATTCAACACCACGCACCATTGCAACAAATTCCATCCTGTGCTCGAGGCTGCGGAAATCATTTACTGCCTCGCGGATTTTCTCTTTGCGGATGCCGAGTGTAGCGGCTGCGATTCCTGCTGCCATAGTGTTGTAGTTGTTGTGTTTACCTTTAAGAGCAAAGTCATAAATACTCATGCTTACTCTTTCTTCCTGGATTCTCAGCATCATCTGGTCGCCCTTGATGTAGCCGCCTTTTTTTACTTCGTGTTTCATAGAGAATGGTAATGGGTTAGTATGGATGGTTAGTAATGGGATTTTTTGCATAATCACTTCATCATCTGCACAGTAGATAAAATGATCCTGTTCTGTCTGGTTTTCGATAATCCTGAACTTACTGTTGATATAATTCTCAAACCGGTACGCATACCTGTCAAGATGATCCTCAGTAATATTCAGCAACACAGCTATCTCTGCACGAAACGTTTTAATATCATCTAACTGGAAAGAACTGATCTCTGCCACATACAACGGTTTGGGATCCAATGCCACCTGTTTGGCAAATGAAATACCAATATTGCCTACCATGGCAGATTCCATTCCAGCCGTTTGACAGATATGATAGAGCAATGCGGTAGTGGTACTCTTACCGTTACTACCGGTGATGGCCACTATTTTACTATCACCCTTAAAACGATAAGCCAGTTCTATCTCACTGATTACCGGTATACCTTTTGTCCTGATCTGTTTTATCATTTCATTCTTTTCAGGTATCCCCGGGCTTTTCACCACTTCATCCGCATTTAATATATTCTCAGCCGTATGTTGGCCTTCTTCAAAATCAATTCCGTTATCAAAGAGCTCTTGTTTATAGGTTGGTTTGATGGAGCCACCATCACTTACAAATACTTCGTACCCTTGTTTCTTACCCAGTATGGCCGCACCCACACCACTTTCCCCACCGCCTAATATGACCAGTCTGTGACTCATTTCTCTTATCGTATTTTCAGCGTAACGATTGACAATACCACGCAAATGATGGTAATGATCCAGAACCTGATCGCTATTTTATTTTCATGAAATCCCTTTTTCTGGTAGTGATGGTGTAACGGGCTCATGAGGAACACCCTCCTGCCCTCCCCAGATTTTTTCTTTGTGTATTTGAAATAAGATACCTGTATAATCACACTCAGGCTCTCGATCAAAAACACACCACAAAAAATAGGGATCAATAATTCTTTACGAACGATGAATGCTAATGAAGCGATGATTCCCCCCAAAGCAAGGCTTCCGGTATCGCCCATGAAAACCTGTGCGGGGTAGGCATTATACCATAAAAATCCAATACAGGCCCCAACAAATGCACCAACAAAAATCGAAAGCTCTCCAAGGTTAGGTATGTACATCACATCAAAATAATCGGCAAATATGTAGTTACCACTTACATATACAAATACGCCGATACCCGCCCCAATGATTGCACTTACGCCCGCCGCCAAACCATCCAGTCCATCTGTTAAGTTGGCACCGTTGGATACGGCTGTTATAATAAACATGACTACCAGAATATAAACGATCCAGGTATACTTTTCAGCACCAGGGCTTATCCAGCTTATCAGCCTGCTGTAATTAAACTGGTGGTTTTTAACAAAAGGGATAGTGGTAATTGGCGTTTTTACTTTTACAAATTTTTTCTCAATACCATTTAATTTTCTGACAATGATGTCTGAATCTTTTGCAAGCCTTTCACCTTTCTGTAATTGTTCATGCGGGCTGGTAAATACTTCCCGCTCAACCGTTACCGCATTGCTGAAATAGAGGGTGATACCGATAATAAAACTCAAACCTATCTGCCCGATAATTTTTGAAACACCGGCCAGTCCATCACTATCCTTCTTTTTGTATGCTTCACCTTTTTCCTGTGCCGCTTTTCTTGCCCTGATTTTAAACAGGTCATCCAGAAAACCAATTACTCCCAGCCAAACAGTGCAGAGAACCATTAAACGGATATATACTTTATCAAGATTGGCAAACAATAAAGTAGGAATTAAAATGCTCAGCAGGATGATGATACCACCCATGGTTGGTGTTCCTTTTTTTTGTGTCTGCCCTTCTAAACCCAGATCCCTTACACTCTCACCTATCTGCTTTTTCTTCAGGAATTGAATAATACGTTTGCCATATACCGTTGCTATCACCAACGACAATATTATTGACATGGCAATCCGGAAGGTGAGGAATTGAAACAATCCAGCACCCGGTACATGGAACTCTTTGTTTAGCCAGTTGAATAAATAGTATAACATACTTTAGTTGTTAGATGCTGGATATTGGATGCCGGGTACTGGATATGAAATGCTTATCGAGCATCCGGTACCTACTTTCCCAATAGTTCAAACATTTCTCTCAAAATTTCCTTATCATCAAATGCATACTTAACGCCTTTTATATCCTGGTATTTCTCATGCCCTTTTCCCGCAACCAGTATGATATCTTCCCGGTTGGCAAAACTTACTGCTGTTTTAATGGCTTCTTTCCTGTCAACAATAGAGATGTATTTCCTTTTCGCCGCGCTGGTTAATCCCTGTTCCATATCATGCAGTATGGCCGATGGATCTTCTGAGCGTGGGTTATCACTGGTTAATATTACCCTGTCGCTCAAATCACAGGCAGTCTGTGCCATGATGGGCCGTTTCGCTTTATCCCTATCGCCGCCACACCCAACTACAGTGATGATCTGCTCATGCCCTTTACGCAGTTTTTTTATTGTCATCAATACATTCTCCAGTGCATCGGGCGTATGTGCATAATCTACTATGCCTATTACTAACCCACTGCTTATACTGTAATCAAATCTTCCTTCTGCACCGCTTAATAAGCTTAAAGCAGTTAATGCAGTTTCACTTTCTTCGCCCAGGCAAACTGCTGCACCATACACAGCCAGCAGGTTATAGGCATTAAATTCACCGATCAACCGAAAGTGTACTTCTTTATCATTCACCAACATCACCAATCCTGTAAGCGCGTTCTCCAGTATTTTACCTTTGAATGAAGCTGTGGTCTTCAGGCTATACAAATATTTTTTGGCATGTGTATTTTGTAGCATTACCTCACCCCGCTTATCATCTGAATTTGAAATAGCAAAAGCAGAAGAAGGCAACTCATCAAAAAATCGTTTCTTAACTCGTATATATTCTTCAAATGTTTTATGATAATCCAGGTGATCATGGGTGATATTACTGAAGAGCCCCCCAGTAAAATGCAACCCAGTAATCCGGTGCTGGTGTATGGCATGACTGCTGCATTCCATAAATACATGCGAACAGCCTTCCTCATACATCTGGTTCAGTAAAGCATTCAGACTTACTGCATCAGGTGTAGTATGGGTAGCTGGTATAATTTTATCCGCTACCTGGTTCTGAACAGTACTTATCAGGCCACACTTATACCCCAGTTGTGTAAATAATTTAAACAGCACTGTGGCAATCGTTGTCTTTCCATTGGTTCCTGTTACGCCTACCAGTTTTATTTTTTTAGATGGCTCCCCATAAAAATTATTCGCCATATAGGCCACTGCTTCCTGTGCATTATTTACCTGCAAGTAGGTAACAGTATCCGAAAAAGATGCAGGTATTTCTTCACACACAATGGCAATGGCACCTTCTGAAACAGCTTTTTCAATAAAATGGTGACCATCAGTTTTTGCCCCGCGAATGGCTACAAAAATGCAGCCTGCACTTACTTTACGCGAGTCTATCTCTATGGCTGCCACATCTATATCAGTACTTCCATGTACTTGTTTGAGATGTACTTTGTATAATATGTCTTGCAGTTTCACCATCTTCTACCCGGTCGGGACGCTGGAGCGATCTGACCGTTATTATTTTATTTGATTGATAAAAAACTAATTCAATTCAATACTTACCAATTGTCCCCTCGCAACTGCCTGTCCCGCAGTAATGGACTGCGCCGCTACTTTTCCCTTCCCTTTTATATTCACTTTTAAACCAATATTTTCACACAGGTAAACGACATCTTTCAAGCCCATGCCTTTTAATTGGGGCATTGTGCTTGCGTCAAATGATTTCCCGCTTAATACAACAGACGCATCTTTACCATTCATATTACTCCAATTATCAACCCTTGCTGTTGAATCAGCATATTTTAATTTTAGTTTTGCTGATATATAGGCCATATCCTCTTTTGATCCTGCATAACTAAAAAGGCTGCTGTCAGTTTTTTTCCGTTGTGCACCTGCTGTATTGGTTTGCCTGATATAAGTGCTATACAGCCTGTCTGAAATTTCTTTGAATACAGGCCCGGCCACATCAGCACCAAAATGTATTAATGCATGCGGTTTATTCTTGATCACCACAATACAGGTGTACTGGGGATTTTCTGCCGGAAAGTATCCCGCAAATGAAGACTGGTAAATTTTATCAGCATAACCCAGCCTTCCGTTTGCCACCAGGGCAGTGCCTGTTTTCCCTGCCACATGGTATGGGGTATTTTTAAAAAGTTTTACGGCAGTTCCTTCTATACATACCCCCTCAAGACATTCGCGTAATTGTTGTAAGGTTTGATCACTGCATATTTTTTCATCCACTGCTTTAGGTTGAAAATCCCTAAGTAATACACCTTCCTCTTTTACCGAACTTACCAGGTATGGCCGCATCATTCTTCCATTATTAGCAACAGCATTGTATAAGGTGATTGTTTGCAATGGTGTAACCGCAAGGTTATAGCCAAATGCCATCCACGGTAATGTTGTTGGCCCCCATAATTTGCTACCGGGCCTGAAAATGATTGCATTTCTTTCTCCGGTAAGGTCAATACCGGTAAGTGTATCCATTCTCATTTTTTTAAGGTGCCTCAAAAACTGGTTAGGATTATTACCATAGTTATTCCATACCAGTTTTGCCATTCCTACATTAGAACTATGTTCAAAAGCCTGCTTGATCGTTGCATTATATAATCCGTGCTGCTCTGCATCATAAACGGTTTGGCCGTTTATATGCCAGGTACCACCCTCCAGGTTTACGACATCAGTTAGCTTTACTTTTTTATCTTCCAATAACGCCATTAAAGTTGCCAGCTTAAATGTAGACCCCGGCTCTGATGGGTTAATGGCATAATTAAAATCCTCCCAATAACTACCATCTTTTCTTTTACCTAAATTGGCGATAGCTTTTATTTTTCCTGTTTTCACTTCCATCACAATGGCGCAACCATGTTCCGCTTCATTCTTCAGCATCATTTTCATCAAAGCATTCTCTGCAACATCCTGTATGAATACATCAATCGTGCTTACAATATCTTTCCCTGTCTCTGGTTCTATTTCATAGGTATCATCAACAGGTACACTTACACCCCCGGCGATTGTTCTTACTGTTTGTTTTCCGTTTCTTCCTTTCAACAAACTGTCATAGGTCATTTCCAGTCCCACTTTATTCGAATCCCTTGCCAGCCCAATGGTTCTGAAAGCGAGCATCTGGTAGGGGTTCAGGCGGATGGTTTTTTCATTGGCTATCATCCCGCTTTTATACCTGCCTAATTTAAAGAGCGGGAATTTTCTTAACTGGTCATATTCCCTGAATGATATTTTCTTGCGCAATAAAAAATATCCATCCTCATCTTTATACCCCTGCTGCAGCAGCATTTTATATTCATCAGCTGATTGATCTTTGAACAGGTTTGACAAACACTCACTTAAACTGTCAATATTCGAACGAAAAAGTATTCCGTTCTTTTCCCGCAATGATGCTACCCTGAAATCAATATAAATATCAAACTGCGGAATGCTGGTGCTCAGCATCTGCCCGTCTTCACTGTAAATAGTTCCCCGTTCTGCATCTATCTCCGCCAATTTCTGGTGCAAGCTGTCACTCATACTGCGCCAGTGCGGCCCCTGCACCTGTTGTATATAAATTGCTTTTCCAAAAATGGCTACACATACTATCACCACCAGTATATAACTTAGGTAAACCCTCCATAGTATGTCGCGTTTTACATCCATTGTTAATTACTGTTTTTTTTCTCCGCCTGTAATCGTTGTGGCATTTCCTTGCTTACTTTCAAACCCAATGGTTCCGATGCTTTCACTATTTGCAGCTCTTCACTTTTAAACATCACTTCGCTTTTCAGCGTCTTGTACTCATATTGCAACTCTTTTAATTCAGTAGTTGTACTGTTGATTTTTCTAATGGTTCTGTCGGCTTTATGTCCGTTAGCGATGTACAAGACAGTCAAAACAGATAAAAACAAAAAGAAAGGAATATTCTTCACTATCCATTGATAATTGAACAGTCCTTTCAACGGGTTTTTATTTATCTTATCGTTTGTTTGTTCGGACATTTTTATTTTACCAGCTTTTGTATTTCACTGTTGCTTTCCTTGCGACGCACACTTCGGCTTTTTTTCTTTACGCACCATTCACATTTCATCATTCACGAATAACTAAACTTTCTCTGCCACCCTTAGCTTCGCGCTCCTGCTTCTATTGTTCCTTTTCAACTCTTCAGCCCCTGCTGTTATCGGTTTTTTGGTAATTATTTTTAATATTTCTTCCTTCGTTACAGACATGAGGGGGTTGTCGGGTGTTTCGTCGAAACTGCCCTGGCGGAAGAAATTCTTCACTACCCTGTCTTCTATAGAATGGAAGGTGATGATGGCAACACGGCCACCCTTTTTCAGCACAGCAGGAACCTGCTGCAGCATCTCTTTCAACGCACCCATTTCGTCATTCACCTCAATTCGCAAAGCCTGGAATACCTGTGCCAAGTACTTATTAGGATTTCCTTTCACCACCGGACTGATCATCGCCTTAAACTGTTCGATGGTTGCCGACTGCAAATGTTTCCGTTCCTGCACAATATGTTTCGCCAATGTTTTTGAATTGGTTACTTCACCATATTGCTCAAACAGTTTATGCAACTGCTGCTCATTGTAAGTGCGGATGATGTCGGCTGCCGTTGCGCCATGCCGCCTATCCATTCGCATATCCAAAGGGCCTGAGAAACGGATAGAAAAACCGCGGTCGCCTTCATCAAACTGGTGACTGCTAACACCGAGATCGGCTAAAATCCCATCTACTTCCAACACTTTATGCAAACGCAGCATTCGTTGCAGGTGACGGAAATTCTGCGGCACAAAAACCACACGGTCATCAGCAGGCATATTTGTTTGCGCATCGGTATCCTGGTCAAAAGCAAATAGTTTTCCTTTCGCACTTAATTGTGCAAGGATACCTTTGCTATGTCCACCACCGCCAAATGTGCAATCCACATACACACCGTCACGCTTAATGACCAGGCCATCTAAAGTTTCGTTGTAGAGGACAGGAATGTGATAATCATTTTCTGAAGGCTGGTGACTGATGGTTGCTTTTTTTTCTGCACCTTCCATTTTGTCTTTGTTTTCTTTCATTCAGCATTCATAATTCATCATTCAACATTTTTGGCAGCCATCACTTCCTGTGCCAGGCTACTGAAAGCCTCGGGTGAAAAATCCTCAAAGAGCTGTTTGTACTTACCGGCATCCCAGATTTCGAATCGGTCCAATGCGGCGGCGAGAACAATGTCCTTGCCTAACCCGGCAAATTCTTTCAGTGTTTGGGGTAACAACATACGGTTGGCAGAATCCAGTTCTACCTCAGTTGCCCCACCCAGAAACTGGCGGCGAAATTGACGTACCTTGGGGTCGAAATCATTCAACTGGCTGATCTTTGAAATAATTTGTTCCCAACTTTTAATCGGATACAGCGTGAGGCATTTTTCAAAACCACGGCTGAGTATGAAACGACCCTCCCCTTCAGGTAACTGTTTTTTCAGTCCACCCGGAAGCAGGAAGCGACCTTTCGCATCAACCGTAGCCTCATATTCGCCGTGAAATCCGTTCATAAGTGAATAAATATTTTCAAGATTACCACTTGTTGACACAAAATAACACTTTTTCCCACTTTTAACCCCGATTTAGTACATTTCTATTTATCCACACAAATGCTTGACCTGTAATACAATACAGGCATGGCTTTGAAGTCATTTTTACAATAAAACCCGGATAATTGTGTGAATTACTGTGGATAACAGGTGAATACAGCTGGCCGGAGTGTGAATTAAGCAGTTGTTCATCATTTAATTACTTAAAAATCAATTAGATGGCTCTAACAGGCTATTCAGGCACCCCCTTAATTAAAAAACTCGGTATTCAACCTCAAACCAAAGTATTGCTTTTAGGTGCACCGGATAATTACTTTGCATTAATCGAAATGGATATCAGCAAACAGTTGGTAAAAACGGGTAATGCTGATTTAATACACCTGTTTGTCCAGTCAAAAAAAGAGTTGGCTACACATTTTCACCAACTGATCAAAAAGATACCGGCAACTGCGGTTATCTGGATTTCCTGGTATAAAAAATCTTCGAAAATACCTACCAATGTTACAGAAGACACCATCCGCGAAATTGTATTGCCAGCGGGTTGGGTAGATGTAAAGGTTTGTGCAGTGAGTGAGTTATGGAGTGGCCTGAAGATCGTTAAACGGGTTTCAGAAAGATAAGCTTTGTGTTGATGAAATACCTGCTATGCCTCATCTGTGAAAAGAGCCATTTATCTTCGCTGCATATATCTGTAAAGGATACCTTAAATCATATCTATCTGCCATCATGCATCCCCAAGAACTTTCTATCAAAGATTTCTCCTATGATTTGCCTGATGGGGCAATTGCTAAGTATCCTTTACCGGAAAGAGATAAAAGCAAATTATTAATTTACCGGGATGGCAACATCACAGAAGATATTTACGCCAACCTCGCAGCGCATTTGCCATCCGGTTCCCTGCTGGTATTTAATAATACCAAAGTAGTGGAAGCCAGGTTATTGTTTCAAAAAGCGAGTGGCACTACTATTGAGATTTTTTGTTTAGAGCCCCATGAAAAATATGCCGATATTACCACTGCCATGCTTGAGAAAGGAAAAGTATGGTGGAAATGTTTGGTAGGCGGCGCCCGGAAATGGAAAGCAGCGCCTTTATTAAAGGTGATTGAAAAGGATGGCATTAAAATTTCCTTGACAGCGAAAAAAACTGAGCAGTTAAGTGATGGTTATGTGATTGAATTAAGCTGGGACCATCCGGATCTAAGTTTTGCGGAAGTATTGCATATGGCCGGTGCTATCCCTTTACCTCCGTACCTTAACCGTGCTGCAGAAGAAACTGATAAGGAAAGGTATCAAACCATCTATGCCAAACATGATGGTTCTGTTGCGGCACCCACTGCGGGCTTACATTTTACCAATAGCCTTTTTGAAAAATTAAAAAAGAAAAATATACGGCACGACTTTGTTTCGCTGCATGTTGGCGCGGGAACTTTTAAACCGGTAAAATCCGAAACCATGCAATCGCACGAAATGCATGCGGAATTTATAGATATCAGCAGGCCTTTTATTGAAAATATATTAGCACACCTGCATCAACCTGTTATCGCCGTAGGTACCACTTCATTGCGTACAATTGAAAGTATGTATTGGCTGGGGGTAAAAACAATATTACATCCCACGGTTATCCCCGGAGCATTGCACCTAACCCAATGGGAACCTTATGATCCTGCCAATGAAAATATTGTTGTGGAAGACGCCCTGCGGTCGCTGTTGAATTGGCTGGATAATCACCAGTCAGACAGGTTACGCACGAAAACACAAATTATCATTGCGCCAGGGTACCGGTTCAGGATTGTGAAAGCATTGATCACTAATTTTCACCAGCCTCAATCCACTTTATTATTATTGGTATCCGCTATTACCGGAAACGATTGGAAAAAAGTGTACGACTATGCATTAGAGCATGCTTTTCGTTTTCTTAGTTACGGGGATGGGAGTTTGTTGTGGCTGAGGGAATAATGAATGGGGAGTTGTGAATAATGGGTAAAAGCTTATTGCCATTTCATTTGTTTGTAATGTCTGCCTCACTACTCACCATTCATGATTCACGATTCTCACTTGTTTCCTTTGCCAAAAGCAACTCCACTGTAAAAACACTTCCCTTACCCAAAGTGCTTTCCACTTTTATCTTGCCCTTGTGTGCTTCTATCACTGTTTTTACGTAACTCATGCCAAGGCCAAAACCTTTTACGTCATGCAGGTTACCTGTATGTGCCCGGTAGAATTTCTCGAAGATTCGTTTTACCGTTTCTTTACTCATCCCAATGCCATTGTCTGCTACACGAACAATAAGGTGTTTTTTGGTACTATGGGTTGAGATAATAATCTTCGGTTTATCACCCGAATACTTGATAGCATTATCAATCAAATTAGAGACCAGGTTGGAGAAATGCACCTCATCTGCATTGATCACATCATTCTTTGCATTAAGCAGTAATTGAATATCGCCTTGCTTATCCTGTAACTGTAATACATAATTATCCAGTATGGATTGTATTACCGTATGCACATGCAATGAAATGAGGTTCAGCTGCAATTCCTGCCTTTCCATTAACGCAGCCTGCAAAATTGTTTCCACATGTTTATTCATGCGGATATTTTCTTCTTTAATGATACTGCTGAAATATTTTGTCTTCTCTTTATCAGCCTGCACTTTCTCGTTCCGCAAAGCATCCACTGCCAATGAGATGGTGGCTAATGGCGTTTTAAACTCATGTGTCATATTATTGATAAAATCACTCTTTATCTCACTTAATTTTTTCTGGTTCAGTAACGATTTTACCGTAACATAAAAAGCTGCGATAATAATGATCATAAATATCACCGCACCAATCATCACCCAACGCAATGATTCCCATACCTGTTTTTTAAAATTAGGGACAACAATAATCAGTTTCTCTAAAGTAGCCAATCCTTCAACATCGCTATTCTCAGGAATGATTGGGTAATAGTTCCGTTTATTATTTGTGGTATCCCAAAATTCTTTATCAAAATTCTTAGATGACATCTCATAATCATCATTCGTATTGGTAATAGCAAATTCAAATTGAAGGTCTTTGAGATCCTTACTTTCGAAAGCGGCTTTTAACTTGCCATGTATTTCCTGGGGAGAAAATTTTTCTTCGATGGTTGGAGGCTTCAGCAGATGTAAATGAAAATCGGAATTAAATGTGAGTCCGCCTCTTCTCGGTAGCCGCAAAACCTGTCCATTATTAACAGTCTTACTCAGCTCTTTC
>JANXUL010000165.1 GCA_025356235.1 Bacteroidota bacterium | reverse complement strand
AGTCCTGTAGTAATGGTTCCGACAAAAACCAAACAAATGACAGTATCACTTCTAAAGAAGCACAGGCAACTTTGAATACCCCTGATACTACACAGTACAAAGGTGTGTCGGTTGATAAGGAAAGTACTGATTTTGCTGTGGCAGCAGCCAATGGTGGCATAATGGAGGTTGAACTGGGAGCCTATGCCCGAGATAATGCATTTAACCAGCAGGTTAAAGATTTTGGTGCCATAATGGTGGCCGATCATTCAAAAGCCAATCAAGAATTAAAGAGCATTGCGCTGTCAAAAAATATTGTCTTACCAACTATGGTAGAAGGAAAAGAAAAAAAATACATGGATGAATTAATGAAAAAGAAAGGCAAAGATTTTGATAAAGCGTATGTAAGCATGATGATCGATGACCATAAAAAAGATGTATCGGAATTTGAAAAAGCGTCAAAAAAACTCCAAGAAATCACTTTAAAGAATTTTGCTACACTAACATTGCCTGTTTTGCAAAAGCACTATTCAGCTGTTAAGGCTATTAAATTATAGGGATATTTAAACCTTGTAGTTCTTTGCCAATCAAAGGCCTGCCTTATTCAGGGCAGCTTTGCTTATTATCAAAATAGCCTAAAGCAATAAACATAAGAATACTATAAATTCATTGATTGTATTGGGAAATAGCCAAGACCTGCTTTTTAACCACTGCTAACAAATGAGCCATATTTGCCATATTCTCCGAATCATTTTGAGTGAGGGATATATGCCAGTTCTGTTCGATGGCATTTAAAAGGTAGAGCATTTCCCAATCAACAAGGTCCAGATCCTTTTTCAGGTCGGTTTGAGGTGTTAATTTGGTTGGGTAAATGTTTAGTTTTTGTTTCAGCAGTTTTTGTATACCGTTTACAATAGGTCGCATAAGTGGTTTAATTATAGTATTCAGTTATGATACCTGATAGACAAAAACGTTGCCAAAAGCTTCTTAATAACCTGTTAAAATTAATCTGATTAACGGCTGTCAGTTAATCTGTAAAGTTAAAGTAAGATTAATGCAACAGGGTTGTCAAAAAAATGCCTGCTGTTAAAAGCAACAGCAGGCATAATGTAAATTAGTATGATTATTATTTTATAGAAACGGGTACATCCAGGTTTTCCCAGCTAAGTACAAAACCTTTATTGTTTATGGTGTACACAAGGCGTTCATTCATGGTGGCAGACTTTTTCGGGGTAACAGTCACCCGAAGCACATCTCTTGCAGGGTCTTCGGTAGTTTCACCTGCACGGGTAACACCCCATTGGCCGGTTTGTGAATTAAAAATGATGATCCAGTCTTTTTCACTGGCAATTGCGTACAAACTATACTTTCCTGCCGGTAAGTTTTTTCCTTCAACCTTTATGTCTTTATCGGTTTCAAAAATAGTTGCCTCGTTCGCGCCGGCCCTCCATACTTTGCCATAAGGTACGAGGTTGGTACCATAAATCTGCCTGCCTTTCACAGCCGGACTACTGTAATTAATGGTAATGGTTGCACCATGTACTTTTCCGGTAGCGGTTGCAGGAGGACTCGGTTTTTGCGCCCATGTGAGTGTTGACAGTAAGGCTAACGATACTGTCAAAATAAATCCCTTAGTAATGTTTGCGATTTTCATGATCATGTAAGATTTTAACTGTTTAAAAGGTTTTTTAGCAGGATAAAGTTAATGGGTTTCGTTTCGGAATTCTATCAAGCCTTGTTACCATTCATATAATTTTGGCGATGTTTATTACCCGGCTAAACTTATACAGCTGGTTGGTTCTCATCTTCTTTTGGTAATAGCTGGTTTAATTTAAGATCGTCAATATCCATATCCCGCTGCACTTCTTTAATGGCAACATCGCTAAAAGTTCCTTCTTTGTGCAGTTTAATAAGGAGGTCACGCTGAAACTTGCCTATTTCCACCTGTGCATTCAATAAGGGGGTTAATACAGTTACCGGTACCGGGTTATCCTTTTTTTCATTGCGTTTATGAATGCGGATCTCATTGGCAAGTTTATCTGCACGTTTGTTATATTTATTTTTTAATTGTTTTTTAGTATCTGTATCTATTTGTGGGGGTAATTCTTTATCAATAAAATGCATGGTGCTGTGAACAATGTATAGTTCCAGTTCTTTTTGTTCCTTGTTTTCGTTGGTATCTGGTTTTATATTCAGTACACGTATCAAGAATGGAAGGGTGAGGCCCTGCACTACGAGTGTTACAAAAATCACAACAAAAGCAAGAAATAATATCAGGTGTCGCTCCGGAAATACTTTGCCTGTATGTAACAGAAGCGGAAGGGCCAGTGCAGTAGCCAATGATAATACACCCCGGGTGCCGGTCCAGGCAATGATCAGGATATTCTTCCAGGGAACAGGTTCCGGATCGCCGGAAGTAGCCTCAGACGAAACTTTTTTCGGATGAAACATCTTGGTCGCATAAGCCCCGGCAAATACCCAAAGTATCCGTACAAGAATGGTTACCAAACTGATTATAATACCATAACCGATTAGTTGTTCAGTTGAATAATTGACTACCTGTTTTAAAATAGCCGGCAATTGAAGGCCAATCAAAATAAATACAAATCCATTCAACATGAAAACAATGGTATCCCATATTACCCTTGTGCGCATCCTTGTTTGATAAGAAAATATTTCTGGCGACCGCCAGGAAATAATCAGCCCCGTAGTTACTACAGATAATATTCCTGATACATGTATTCCCTCTGCTGCGATATATGCCAAATAGGGAGTAAGTAAACTTAGTCCTGTTTCTACCAAAGGGTTATTGGTAATTTTTGTATGAATGAATACCAGAATATAGCCTACTACAATTCCCGCTAATATACCGCCACCGGCTACTATTAAAAATTGTAGACCTGCTTCCCAAAAAATAAAACTACCGGTGAGTACAGCAGTAAGTGCATGCCGGTAAGCGATAAGTGCAGAAGCATCATTAACAAGGCTTTCTCCTTCAAGTATGGTCATAACCCTCCTGTTCAGGTTCAATCCTTTAATAATACCACTTGCGGCTACGGCATCTGTAGGAGAAATAATGGCACCTAACAAGAAGGCAAGGGGCCATCCAAAATGTGGCACCAGGTAATGTGCTGTTACCGCCACAGCCATGGTAGTGAAAAATACAAGGGTTACAGCAAGTGCCGAGATGGGCCTGATATCAGCCTTGAAATCGTGCCAGGAAGTTTGTGAAGCTGAATCAAATAATAATGGCGGAAGAAAAATAAGAAAAATGATATCCGGATCTAATGTGAGGTCTGGCAGGGATGGGATAAAACCAATCAATAACCCCGCCACTACGAGCAGTATAGGTTGCGGGATTTTTATCCGCTCAATTATAGCTGATAAACTGATGAGCACCGCTAATAGAAAAATAATGATCTGAAAATTTTCCATACTGTATAAAAATACGGTTAAAAGTCAGGAAGAAACCAAGTCAGGTAGTGGCAAAATAGGTAGAAAATCAGAAAATACCTGGCATACTTCAGCATTATCCGCTTTTTTCAACCCTCTAAAATATCCTATCTTGTATCAACCAATCAAACTGTTCCGCTATGCCTGTTAATAAAAAACTACTGTTTTTACTTTACTTGTTTAATACGGGTATTGTTTTTTCACAGAATGCCTTGCAGCAATACCAGAATGT
Source organism: Bacteroidota bacterium (assembly GCA_025356235.1). Lineage (GTDB taxonomy): Bacteria > Bacteroidota > Bacteroidia > Chitinophagales > Chitinophagaceae > Sediminibacterium. The sequence goes on along the minus strand of JANXUL010000165.1, from coordinate 1,674 downwards.
TAATTTTTCACATGTCCAGATCACGGATGAATTCTGGAGACCGAAAATTGAAAAAATATCGCTGGTAACCATCCCTGTTTGTATTGACCAGACAGAAATAAAAACACCCCGTATTCAAAACTTCGAAATTGCAGCCGGTAAAAAGAAAGGTAAATTTAAAGGGATATTTTATGATGATTCGGATGTGTTCAAAGCACTTGAAGCCATGGCTTATTCATTAAAAAACCATCCCGATGCGGCCATGCAAAAAAAAGCTGATGACTGGATAGACCTGATTGCTGCTTCACAATTAGCTGATGGCTACATCAATACTTATTACAGCCTGCAGTTTCCTGAGAAACGCTGGACAGATATGAGCATGCACGAAGATTATAATGGCGGCCATTTAATAGAAGCAGCGGTTGCTTATTATGATGCAACCGGGAAAAGAAAATTATTAGATGTGGCCATCCGTTTTGCCAATCATTTTAATTCCTTATTCGGCCCCGGTAAAAGAGATTGGGTAACCGGCCACCAGGAACTGGAACTTGCATTGGTGAAATTGTACAAAACAACCAGAGAAGAAAAATATTTGAAACTGGCCGATTGGTTATTAAGTGAAAGAGGGCATCAAAAAGCCGTGGGGTATACCTGGACAGATTGGAAAGATACAGCCTATGCACAGGATAGTAAACCCGTAAAAGAGCAACAAAAAATTACCGGCCATGCAGTGCGTGCCATGTATATGTACACAGGGGCAGCTGATGTTGCGGCGCTTACCGGTGACGAGGGGTATATGTTTGCGATGAAAAATGTTTGGGAAGATGTGGTGTACCGGAATATGTACATTACCGGGGGTATTGGTTCATCCGGGGGTAATGAAGGATTTACTATTGACTATGACCTGCCCAATGATAACGCTTATTGTGAAACCTGTGCTTCGGTGGGCATGGTATTATGGAACCAGCGCATGGGCATGTTAACAGGCGAAAGCAAGTATGTGGATGTGCTGGAGAAAAGTTTATACAACGGTGCACTGGATGGCATTTCGCTTGCCGGTGATAAATTCTTTTATGGAAATACATTGGCATCTACAGGAAAGAATGCAAGGAGGGATTGGTTCGGCACCGCCTGCTGCCCGGCAAATATTGCACGGTTAATTGAATCGCTTGGGAATTATATTTATGGATATAGTAACAACAATATCTGGGTAAATCTTTTTGTAGGAAGTAATACAACTTTTGATGTAGGCAATCAGCAGGTTGCGGTATCCATGAACACCCATTATCCATGGGATGGCCAGGTTGAACTTGCCGTATCCCCACAGAAAAAAACAAAATTCGGTTTACGTGTCCGCATTCCGGGTTGGGCGCAGGGAGATGCGGTTCCGGGTGGATTGTATAATTTTCGTGATGTGCATGCTGCAGGCATTACCGTTGACCTGAACGGGCAACCCATTTTATACCAGATGGATAAAGGATATATGGTAATAGAAAGGGAATGGAAACAGGGCGATAAACTTAATGTGAACATACCCATGGACATTAAACGTGTTACCAGCCGTCCCGAGGTAAAAGCAAACAGTGAAAGGGTTGCCTTACAGCGCGGCCCGATCATTTATTGTGTAGAAGGAATAGATAATGCAGGACGTGCATTGAATATTGTATTGCCAAAAACAGCTGATTTATCAACTAT
>JANXUL010000134.1 GCA_025356235.1 Bacteroidota bacterium | reverse complement strand
AGGTGAAATCAGGCTTTGAGATTGATGGCAAGATCAACCGTAAAGATTTCGGTTTAACCTGGAGTGCAGTAACAGAAGCCGGTGGTGTAATGTTAAGTGATGAGGTGAAACTGCACCTTGCAGTTCAAATGATCAAACAGGGGTAGAGAATATCGAACAAGGAATGTTAAATATAGATTTGTCTTCTGCTTCATCATTTCCCGTTCAGTATTCAACCCGGTTACACTTATTTTATAACATTCTATATAATACAAATGAAACTCCTTAAAAACATCCCCGTTTATTTATTGGCACTGATTTATTTAGTATTTGGTGCCAACTATTTCCTGCATTTCTTAACTATGCCGCCTATGACTGGCAATGCAGGTAATTTTGTAGGCGTATTATTTACGACTAACTTTCTTTTGGTCGTTAAGGTTTTGGAAATCGGCTTAGCATTATTAATGTTATTGCCCAAAACAAGGGCACTCGCTTTATTGCTGATCGCGCCAATCACTATCAACATCTTATTGTTTGAATTATTGATTGCCCATCAACCCGGAATCGGTGTTTTGATGATTGTGTTAAATGGGGTAGCCATTATTCAAAACAAAGAAAAATATACTGGTATTGTAAGAGAGAGGGTAGCTTTAAGCAAAGTTTAAAAAATGACAACAGCCAGCATTGCTTCCACACATTACCGTGTAAAGCTTCAGAATGGACGACATGAGTTTTCGGCAGACGAACCAAAGGATATTGGCGGAGAAGATACAGGTCCCGCACCGGATGAGTTGCTGGAAGCTTCACTGGCCAGTTGTACAGCCATTACCTTACGCATGTATGCCGATCGGAAAAAGTGGCCGGTTGCAGAGATCATGGTTACGGTAATACTGGAAAGAAAGGATAACAAAACAATCTTCTCCAGGAAAATCGTAATAAACGGAACGGTTGATGAAGGGCAACGCCAACGGCTGTTAGAGATTGCAAAAGCCTGTCCTGTATCGAAAACATTATTAGGTGAGATAGAGATCAATAGCCATATTTCATCATAAATAAAGCAACTTACTATGCAATATATTATACACCCTGCCGGTGAAAGAGGAACGAAAGATCTTGGCTGGCTGCAGAGCAAATTTTCATTCAGCTTTTCATCGTACCAGAACCCGGTAAAGAAAAATTTCGGTCTGCTGCATACATTTAATGATGACCTGGTAAAAACGGGTGGTGGCTTTGGTTTACACCCGCATATGAACATGGAAATCATCAGCATCATGCTGCAGGGTAAGATGAATCATAAAGATACCATGGGTTATACAGAAGTGGTGGAAAAAGACTGGGTACAGATTATGAGTGCCGGAACGGGTTTGCGGCACGAAGAACACAATGTTGGGGAAGAAGAGGTTAGGTTTTTGCAAATATGGGTAGAGCCTAAACTGGATAACATCAATCCCCGCTACCAAAAAAGGTATTTCCCCGAAGAGAAACGGAAAAACAAATTGCAGGTTATCGTTTGTAATGAAGAAGGGATTGATCACTGCTGGATTAACCAGAATGCCAAACTAAGCCTCGGATTTTTCGAGAAGGAAAAAATAATAGAATACAAAATGAACCGGGTGAATAAATGTATGTATTTGTTTGTGTTAGACGGTAGTATATCAGTAGCAGGTCAAACAGTTTATAAAAGAGATGCTATTGGCGTTTGGGATACGGATACAATTCATATTCATATTGAACAGGAAGCCCGGTTTGTTGTTATAGAAGTACCTATTAATCATTAATCAATACTGCAGGTAATAATCTGGCAGTGTAAACAGAACAGAAAATGAACATAGAAATAATATCGGGCAGCCCGAGAAAAGACAGTGCCTCGCACAGGGAAGCCCTGTTTTTGCAAAAATACCTGGCAGAAAAAACCAGTCATTCCGTAAATATAATTGACGTACGTGACTGGAACCTGCCCCTGTTACAACAGGTATTTACAAGTGTTGAAAAGACCCCCGATGCCTATAAGCCTTTAGCCGAAAGAATGTTTGCGGCGCAGGCCTTCATATTGGTAACGCCGGAATATAACGGAAGCTATTCACCTGCGCTACAAAACCTGATGGACCATTTTCCTAAACAAAGTCATAAAGCTTTTGGCATTGTTACTGCCTCTCCCGGAGCCATGGGTGGAATGAGGGCCAGTCAGCAATTGTTATTATTAATACCGGCCTTGTTTGGGGTAGCGTCTCCCCATATGCTGGTTACGCCCATGATAGATAAGAAGTTTGATGCCCAGGGTAATTTAACCGATGCCGGCTTCGAAAAGGCCATAGAAACATTTACCAATGAATTTCTCTGGTTGGCAGAAACCCTGCAGCCCGAAATTTCACCGGTGTACAATTAACTTTAAAAAATGTGGCGGAGTTGTACCTTCGCCACTTTCTTTTAATTACCATCATGAGCGACGACATCAAACACGAATGTGGGCTGGCCTATATTCGATTGAGAAAGCCTTTCTCTTATTACCTGCAAAAGCACGGATCTGTTACGTATGGCCTTAATAAGCTATACCTGTTAATGGAAAAACAGCATAACCGCGGGCAGGATGGGGCAGGAATAGCCACTGTAAAACTAAATACAGAACCCGGCAACCCCTTTCTCCACAGGATGCGCAGCAGTGCCCAGCAACCTATTGCCGACCTGTTCTTTAAAATAGGACAGGAAATTGCCGAACTCGAAAAATACCAGGCTGATATTAAACAACACCCCGGCTTAATGAAGGGCCACCTGCCTTTTTTGGGAGAAGTTTTATTGGGCCATTTACGTTATGGCACACAGGGAAAGAACAATGTAGAATTTTGTCACCCGTTCATTAAACGCGATCTGATGCCCGGCAGGAACCTGGCATTGGCGGGTAATTTTAACCTGGTGAATACAGATGAATTGTTTGATCTGATAAATATGAGCCCGGGCGAATTTCAGAAGCAAAGCGACCTGGCGGCGATGATGGAAGTATTGCATTATTTTTTAACGAAAGAAGATGAGCAGCACCCCAATGTTGCAGATATTGCCAAAGTATTAAAAAAAGCTACCCCATTATTCGACGGTGGCTATACAGTGGGTGCCTTATTGGGCAACGGATACAGCTTTGTAATGCGCGATGCCCACGGCATTCGTCCGGCCTATTATTATATTAATGATGAAGTGATTGTTGCTGCCAGTGAAAGGGCCGCCATACGAACCACGTTTAATGTGGGCGAGAATGAAGTACTGGAACTTATGCCCGGTATGGCATTGATTGTAGATGATAATGGAAATTATACCATTGAGCAAATATTAGAACCCAAAGAAAGAAGGGCCTGCAGTTTTGAGCGGATTTATTTTTCGCGCGGCAGTGACGAAAAAATTTACAGGGAGAGGATTTCACTGGGCCACCACTTGAGTAAAACGGTTTTGGAAAGCATCAGTTACGACCTTAAGAATACCATCTTCTCTTACATACCCAATACTGCAGAAGTAGCATTTTATGGTTTGGTAAAGGGCATGGAAGAATACCTGAACAAAATAAAAGTAGAACGCATACTCAGTTGGGGAAATGATTTTACACCCGAAAAACTGGAAGAGATGGTAACCCGGAAGATCCGCCAGGAAAAAATTGCCATTAAAGATGTAAAACTGCGCACCTTCATTACCGAAGACACGAACCGTAATGAGATGGTGCAGCACGTATACGATATCACCTACGGAACGGTTCGCAAAAACGAGGATACACTGGTAGTGATCGACGACAGTATTGTACGTGGTACTACCTTGAAAGAAAGTATTGTTCGCATGCTGGCGAGGTTACAACCCAAGAGCATCATCGTTGTATCTTCTGCCCCGCAAATACGTTACCCGGATTGTTACGGTATTGATATGAGTAAACTCGGCGATTTTATTGCCTTCCGCGCAGCAATTGCCTTACTCAAAGAAAGGAATATGGACGGCCTGCTGAAAGAGGCACATGAAAAAATAATAGAACTACAACGAACCAACCAGTTGCATACAGAAAATGTGGTAAGACAGATATA
>JANXUL010000117.1 GCA_025356235.1 Bacteroidota bacterium | reverse complement strand
TTTTCTTGCCGAAGAATGTAATTCTATAGCACCGGTAAACTTGGCGAGTTCAATAATATTACTGCTTCGCACACCGCTTCCGGGCATGATGATGATGCGGTCACCGGCTTTTTCAATTAATATTTTGATAAGCCCTTTTCCATTAAAAGCATCAGGTACCTGACCGCTTGTTAAAATGCGGCTGCAGCCACAATCAATAATATCTTCCAATGCCTGCAAGGGTTCGGTGGCCCTGTCGAATGCCCGGTGAAAACTAACTTCCATCGGGTAAGCCGAGTTAACTAAATATTTTGTGTGTTCTTTTTGTATGTTTCCATCGGCAGTAAGTGATCCTATGACAATACCTTCAAACCGGAGTTCTTTGCAGAGCAGTACATCTTTTTTCATCACTTCAAATTCCTCCTCCGTATAAAAAAAATTGCCACCTCTTGGACGGATAATCGGAAAAACAGGGATAGTTATTTTATCCCTTACCATTTTTAAAGTGCCATAGGAAGGGGTAGTGCCGCCCTCCGCCGGGTTCTCGCACAATTCCAATCTATCTGCCCCAGCAGCAGCTGCCAATAGTGCGGATTCAATATTAAATACGGCAATTTCTAAAATCACATCCTATATTTTTTAATTCAAAAATAACTCCAAACTGCAAACACCAAACTACAATATGTATTTCCCGTCCACCATAAAATTTTTATCATCCGCATAACAAACGGCAAAGCTGAAACCTTTCTGAATGCAGTATCCGCCATACTCACCTTTCTTATTAATGGCAATAAATCCTACTTGAATTTCTTTTGATGCCTTGTTGCCTTTTATTTTTATGATCCGCTCTACTGCTTTTTTACAGGCAGCTTCTGGCGATAGGCCCTGGCGCATTAACTCAACTACCAAATGCGAACCGCAGATACGTATCACATCTTCGCCCTGCCCGGTAGCGGTGGCGGCGCCTACTTCATTATCAACAAATAAACCCGCGCCAATAATAGGGGAGTCGCCCAAACGGCCGCGCATTTTAAAACCCATACCACTGGTGGTGCAACTGCCGCTGAGGTTGCCCGATGCATCCATGGCTACCATGCCAATGGTATCGTGGTTCCATTCGCCATTATCAAATTTTGTCGGAGCAAAAGCGGTTTGTTTTTTTGCATTCTCCACATTGATCACCGGCTTGTATTCGCTTTTTTTCAACCATTCGCGATAGGCTTTTTCTGCATCATCTGATAATTTTGCAGGCTCTAAAGTAAATCCCTCTTCCAAAGCAAATTGCTGTGCACCTGTTCCTACCAGCATTACATGTGGTGTTTTTTCCATCACCCTGCGCGCAACTGAAACGGGGTGTTTGATCCTTTCTAAAAAAGCAACACTGCCGCAATTGGCATGTTCATCCATAATGCATGAATCGAGCGTTACATATCCATCCCTGTCGGGATTGGCACCCAGTCCCACACAACAATTCTGTGATGCTTCGGTAACCATTACACCCTGTTCTACCGCATCCAGTGCACGGCCGCCTTTGCTTAATACTTTCCATGCTGCTTTATTGGCTTCAATACCCGCGTCCCAGGTGGAAATGACAAGGGGTTTACGGCCTGATTTTGTATCAGGCGTAAAACCGGCAAATGAAAATGAGCTGAGTCCTAAAGAACCCAATTGCAGGAACCGTCTTCGGTGCAACATATCGGTAGATTTTTATAAGGAATAAATTCGGGATGAAAATAAAACAAACAGGGCATTACTTATTCGTGTTCGTGCACTTTTAGTTTTTGTATCATGCTTTCGCTTACGGGGTCGCTGTAAACACCATAGGCACTGATCAAAACACCTTTCAGACTGCCATCAGTAGATTGAATGGCATATAAAACACTTGAATCATCGGGATCGGTATTCGCCTCAAAACGGTAATGTGCTACGATCTCAAACTCAGCAGGAGAAAGGGTTTTACCTGTAGCACTGCATTTAATGGCATCAAAAGCCATGTTAAAATCTGTGGTAAAACCTTTGGCTTTCAGGCCTTTTAATGCGTCAATCAGGTTATCGTAGACTGCCATGGGAATATTTGTTTAAAGTTAGTGATTCTGTCTTTCTCTGCGAAAACCCTGCTTCATTTGAGATGGTAGAATATGCGGCGGGGCGGAGGTTTTCGCATGGGAATGTAATTAGTCTTTACAGAAGGATGTATTTTCAATGATGGATGAAAAAACGCTTGGCATCATTAAGAAAGCTTATGGCTGGAACGAGATGCAAATAGTACCCGTTCATTCCGGGCTGATCAATACAACCCTGAAAGTAATGGTAAGCGGGCATACTTATTTATTACAGCAGGTGAATACGCATGTTTTTCATCACCCGGCGCAGATTGATGAGAACCTCGGTATGCTCGCAGACCATTTGCATAAACAGGCGGCGGGTTATTTATTTACGGCGCCGGTTGCCATGACCGATGGTAAAACCTTACTGGTTATTGACAACAGGTATTACCGCGTATTTAACTGGATAGCCGGTTCGCATACCATTGATGTGGTTAACGAACCCGGTCAGGCGTATGAAGCTTCCCGCCAGTTCGGACAGTTCACTGCTTTGCTGAAAGGGTTTGATGCTGAACAGTTGCACCTGAGTTTACCCGATTTTCATAACCTTAGTTTGCGCTACCGGCAATTTGAAGCGGCTTTGCAAAACGGAAACAATGAAAGGATGCAGGCAGCTAAAGATGCCATCGTTTACTTGCAGTCAACCATAGATATTGTAAAGCGTTATGAATCGTTTATCGGCCACCCGGACGCCAAAAAAAGGGTTACGCACCATGATACCAAGATTAGTAATGTGTTGTTTAACGGGCAGGATAAAGGGCTTTGTGTTATTGACCTGGATACGGTAATGCCCGGTTATTTTCTGAGTGATGTGGGTGATATGTTCCGTACATACAGCTGCCCGGTTTCAGAAGAAGAAAAAAACCTTGAGCTTGTAATGGTGCGCAAGGATTTTATTCAGGCGATTGAAAAAGGTTATTTATCGGCCATGGATGATGAGTTGAGCCAGTTTGAGAAAGACCATTTATATTTTGGTGGCGAGATGCTTATATATATGCAGGCCATCCGGTTTGTAACCGATTACCTGAATAATGATATTTATTATGGAAGCCGATATCCCGGGCATAATCTTGTGCGAACAGAAAATCAGGTAAGGTTACTGGAGGGGTTTCAGGAGGCAATTCGTTAGAATGGAACAATTAATGTATTGATAATCATATAATTATCTCATTTTATCTCACATGTGAGCTTATTTTATGGCAGTATATTATTTCCTATAATTAATATTATGTTAAATGGCGCACAGCGAAAGCCCTTATTTTCTTTTTTTCTCCCACGCTTCTTTGGTAACGGTGTTGTGAGTATTAAAGGAAGTAAGTAACGTTGATGGCGTTGTGCGGAGTCAAAAAATATGAAATGACCTTCTTAATATTATTACTTCTAATTTCTGCCTGTGTCACTCTTGGGTGGCTTGCCCGAGGCTGGAGGTTTAATATTTTATCTTTCAATTCTAGTATTGTCTTAT
>JANXUL010000094.1 GCA_025356235.1 Bacteroidota bacterium | reverse complement strand
AGTCCTTAATATTGTTCCACTGGGCATCAGTTAAATCCGTTGAATACATTGTTCTTTTAGTTTAGTCACTTATAGAACGTTTTTTTGACGGTTAACTTTTGCCCTTTATTTCTTTTTTATTTATATTTTTAAACAGGCTCTCAGTATTCATTGTTCGATATTCGTTATTCAAAAGCCTGGCTCAAAATAATATGGGTATGCTGAAAGATCTGATACGGATGGGTTGCCAAAAACTGATGGGGTTTGATAATTATTTATTTATTTTTTCACTCATCAATATCACCCGTATACAAATGGGTGGTTACGAGAAAGCGTTCCAATATTTTATCAATATGTTTCCCGGCGAAGGGGTCATACTCGATATTGGGGCGAATATTGGAATGATGACTGCTACGATGGCCAGAAAATACAACAAAGCTAATGTGTACGCTTTTGAACCCATCCCCCAAAATATCTCTGCTATAAATAGGGTTCTTCGTTATTACAAACTCAATAATGTAGTATTATTTCCAATAGCATTGGGTAATGAGAATAAGGAAGTAAAGATGATCATGCCAACAGTACACTACGCCAAAATGCAGGGACTTAGCCATGTACTGGAAACGGATGATGGGAATGAGCCGGGCGAAATATTTTGTGTACCCATGCAAAGACTGGATGATATACCTGCCTTGCGGGTACTGAACAGGATCACAGCGATTAAAATCGATGTAGAGAATGTTGAATACTATGTTTTGATAGGAGGAAAGGAATTACTTGCTAAACACCGCCCCCTTGTGTATTGCGAACTATGGAATGATGACAGGCGTTTACACTGTATCCGGTTCATGCAGCAATTGGGTTATCGTGTGAAGCTGCATGATAACGGCCATCTGGTTGATTTTACCGGTCAGCCCGCTATCAATTTTTTCTTTTTGCCATGAATTGGGTAAGGGTTGTACATTTAGTTATGGGCACTAATTCATCATGTAAAAAAATCTATTGGTAACTTTTTTTTGGATATGCCTCATTATTATTTTCTATACCTATATTGGTTATGGGGTAGTCGTATTTTTTTTGGTGAAGCTATTACGATTAACAAGGCGGGAAAAAGGCAGTGAGATAGAATTTTTTACTCCATCACTTACTTTAATTGTTGCAGCTTATGATGAAGCTGCCATTATCGAAGACAAAATAAAAAACAGCCTTTCGTTAGAATACCCTCATGGTAAACTTCATTTCATTTTTGTAACAGATGGCTCTACAGATGGCACAACTGAAATCGTTTCCCGATACCCGGAAATACAATTGTTGCATACAGTTGAACGCAGTGGTAAGCTCGCTGCTATTCAACGTGCGATGAAAGAAGTGAAAACTCAAATTGTGGTCTTTACAGATGCAAATACAATGATTAATCACAACGCTCTATTGTGTATATGCCGGCATTACCGTGATGAAAAAACCGGTGCTGTAGCAGGCGAAAAAAGAGTGGATACTGAAAAAGTAAGTGATGCTACTTCGGGCGAAGGATTTTACTGGAAATATGAATCAACCTTGAAAAAATGGGAATCTGAATTATATTCTGTAATGGGTGCGGCTGGGGAACTGTTCAGCATCCGGACTATCTTATATGAAACAGTTCAGCCGGATTCTATTTTAGACGATTTTATGATTTCCATGCTGATTTCGCTGAAAGGGTACCGTATAAAATACGAGCCGGGTGCCTATGCTGTTGAAATGGCATCGGCCAGTATTGCTGAAGAGCTCAAACGTAAAATCCGGATCGCTGCAGGTGCGATACAATCCCTGTTACGTTTGAAAAGATTACTGTTGCCATTCCGGTATCCATTACTGAGTTTTGAGTACTTAAGTCACCGAATATTACGCTGGCTGGTAACCCCTTATTTGCTGATCCTTTTTTTTCTGTTAAATGTATTTCTCGTATCCGGGGATAGAAATGAAACAAGTTTTATTTTGATATTGTACGGTCAGGTAGTGTTTTACGGTGCAGCTTTACTGGGCGGTATATTGCGGAAACGCCAAACGAGTGCTAAAATACTGTTTGCGCCCTATTATTTTTGTTTGATGAATTATGCCCTGATAGTTGGGATGTTACGGTTTCTTTTGGCAAAACAAACCGTTCTTTGGGAGAAAGCTAAGCGGAAATAGTAGTTATACTGCTGGGTAGGCTGTATTTTGCCCGATAATTAAAAGGCTTAAATTGAGAATGTAGTAAACCGGAACTGTAAAAAGGATATAACTTTATATTATTGTAATTATGAATATTAGTAACTTTTCATAAAATAGAGTAAATTCAATCTTATAAAAAAATTAAGATAATATTCTGACTATGTTTTGCAACATAAACAAATACTTAACGTTTATGCACCTGATCAACCCCCCAAACAGAATCAGATGATCAAAAAAGTACTATGTGTTGATGATGACGCGATTTCGCTAACTATTTCTCAGCTCCTATTGAAGCGAACCGGATTTGCTGCAGAAGTGGCAACCGCTATTGACGGAAGCGATGCGCTGGAATATTTTAGTAATCTTTTTGAAGACGACCCCAACGAGCTTAATAAAGCTCCCGAATTAATATTATTGGATATTAATATGCCGGTAATGAATGGATGGGAATTCCTGCAGGAATATGTGCCTTTATATGAAAAGAAATTAGCCCATACCAAGATCGTTATCTTGTCTTCTACTATTGACCCCGAAGATTTTGCCCTTGCTAAAAAATATCCTGTAGTGATCCAGTTTATCAGCAAACCCCTTAGTATTGAAAACCTGGAAGAACTAAAACTCCATGAAGCCATGAAGGATTCTTTCCAATAAATGCGTACAGTTTTTCGCAACTGGTTATACCCACATGTACTAAAGAATAATGGCAATCTCTGGCATATTTTTTCTGCTTAAATGATTTTATGTAAGAGCCTGTTTAAAATTTATTCAATAAAAGTTTTATAG